>JAQYWO010000019.1 GCA_029379215.1 Rhizonema sp. PD37 | reverse complement strand
ATCTAGGAGCGAGGCAAACTGTATATATACTAAGCGATCGCTTCAGCAAAATTAGTGAGAAACAGCGATTTTTTAAATAAATTATTGAATATTCTGGTCTAGAGTTGAAGCTATCCGTAATTTTTCTTCAGATTAGTAATTGCGATATTGGTGTTTTACTTTTGATTTGTGATATCTTGATACTTAAAGTAAAAATTGAGCAGGGCGCGTTTTTCCAAAACTTCTATATAAAAGTAAAGGTCACTAAAAATCAGGTTAGTTCTCTAGACACTCACCTGACAATTAAGTCAAATTGTTCTTTACTCCCAGAAATACTTACTAACTCTAAGTTTATAAAAAGTGGGGATTAATTTTTAAACCTCACCCTCATTTTTTCATACACAATTGCCATCATAGAAGTAAATTATGACATGTCTGAATACCGTCTAGAATAAACCTTCGTTCACTAGCTATCAGCAAAGAATAATCCCTAATACCGCTTTCGGATAATCACTTAACTTAAGAGCCGATGAATAATGGTTAATCGCAATTAACCATTATTGACATCACAGATACTATAAGTATTTAAGAGGACAGAACAGAACCCTTATTTTTAAGGATTTTCGCAATAAAGAAATTTAGTGGAGAAGTCTGTTCGCGATCGCTATGTCTCCGGATATCAATTCATGATTATGTCTGAAGTTAAGGTTTCCGCTCGTGTCTAGAAAAAACAGGGATCGATACTAATACATTTACCACCACTTACATATGAGCAATATAGTCATTACAAGTCACGGTACATTAGGAGACAACTTACCTTTTATTGCACTTGGAAAAGTCCTGAAAACTAGAGGGCATCAAGTACGTATGGTAATAAATGAGGCAATACATCCTTATATTTTAAAAGCTGGATTAGAAACAGTTAATGTTGAGCGTTCAAAGATTGGTCCTCAAGAAATACGACGTTATGCACGAAGATGGAACCATTTGCTTTTAATGAGAGCGGAGTTGCTAGATATAGAAAAATCAGCACCTGCGGATTTCAAGTATAACTTATTGGACAGTGTGGACTGTCTAATGAAGGCATGTAATGATGCAGATATGTTAATTTCTGGTCATTTGCAAGATACAGTCGCCGCAACGATAGCAGATATCTATAATATTTGTTGGATTCGCTCTTGTGTAACTCCGTTTTTTCGTTGCTTACCTAAGCCAGAATCAGAACAACAAACATCTTCTATTGATAATTTGCGAAATCCCAAAGATTTGAACCATTTTATATTGGCTGCTAGTCCCTATTTTTGTCAGTTATCTCCGAAATATTCCCAAGTACATCAAACAGGTTTCTGGTTTTATGAAGATCCAGATTGGAGCAGCTGGCAACCCAGTCAAGAGCTTAGGGAATTTGTTGAGCAGGAACCCAATCCTTTAGTACTCTCATTCAGCAGTGTATCTGTGGAAAATATTCAAGAAGTTATAGAAGCCCACGTGCGTGCTGCGGCTAAATTAAATCGCCGAATTCTGATTCACAAAGGCTGGGCAGATTTCCATGACAGCTATTTACCATCAGACATTGAGATGGATAACGTCATGTTTATAGATGGCTTAATATCACACGATTGGTTGTTTTCGCGTGCAGGTGCCCTGATTACTCATGGCGGAGTCGGGACGATCGCCCGATCATTGCGTAATGGCTGTCCAATGCTGGTGGAACCTTTAGCCAACGATCAATTTTTTAATGCGCTACAGGTGTTGAGATTAGGGGTAGGATCTGCTATAGACTCACAGAAGCTTACAGCAGATGGAATAGCTAGTGTTTTACACAAGAAAATATTGACACCTGATTGTAAAAGACGGACTGTTGAAGTCGGTGAAAAAATCAAAGCTGAACAGGGTTTAATCACAGCGTGCGACTTAATCGAGAGCTGGTTGTAAGCAACCTCACTCCATGAATTCCTTGGGTGGTAATCCGCCCCAATGAGCCACGGCTTGCGGAGTATCTTTCCATACTTTTGGTCTTTGAGGAAAATCTTCGTGCCAGGGCCTGGGTTCAAAATAACCAAGATCTTCGTTGAGCATGATATCTATTTCGGTAAATAATTCGACTATGTTTTTATTGGGATCTTGATGGTACGTAGCGATGTTATGTCCAATCCCGTGGCGTACTGGTCCCCAAAGAAGGGTGATGTTGTGCTTTGCCAAAAAATCACAGGCGGTTTGTACATGTCCCCAGTCTCGTAATTGAAAGGCAATGTGGAACATCTTTTGCTGTTTAGTCTGCAAAAAATTCATAGTGTGGTGATCCGGATTACATCGCATGAAGACAAAACTCTCTTCTAGCCAGTCAGAAACGCGGAATCCTAAAATTTTCTGGTAAAAATTAACACATTTATCGATATCATGCACAAACATGGCGACGTGCCCTAGTTTTTCAGGGACTATGCCTGTTTCTCGAAACCCATGGCTGACTTGTTGAATGGTTGAATATAACTGGAGAGTATGTCCTTCTGGATCGCAAAATTGAAGGAGTTCCGGTATTCCTGGTTGGGCATCTGTTTTTTGCTCCACCTGGATGCCTGCTTCACGCAGTTGTTTTGCTGCGTCTTTCAATGTCTGAGTACTATCAATCTGAAAAGCAAAGTGGTTATGACCGCTTTGTGTCGAGGGATAGAGAATGATTGTATGATGATCTACTGCACAGCTTAGATAGATGGCTCCATCAGAACCTCTTTCGGTCAGAGTGAACCCCAGAATTTCTGTGTAGTATGCCAGCATAGCTTCAACATCTGGCGTTTTGAATCCAACATGACCTATTTTTGCTACTTGTACCATTTTTTCTCCTTTAAAGCTAGCATAGAGGTACGAATGGTTTGTATCTCTATGCTAGGTACAAACTCCCAAGCGTTCTAAATCTAAATCTGACGCTACTTTGGCTAGTTTGTCCAAATCTGCTAAATTATCTAGATATGGTAAGCACCCCAATACAGGGATATTGGTGAGTGATTGAATTAAATCAGTTGGTGTCCAGTCGGCAATTTCTGCATCTGTTCTCGGTTGAACACAGTTGAGGATAATTCCTAAAAGTGTCACTTGCTTTTGTCTGGCTAATGCTACATTTGCCACTGCTTGAGAGATCGCACCCAATTTGACTGGCACGACTAAGACTGTAGGTAAACACCATGTTCCTGCTAAATCTGCTACTGTGAGTTCCTCCGTAACAGGCGAACCTAACCCTCCTAAGGTTTCCACCAAAAGAAAATCTTTTCGGTTTCTTAAGGCTGTCAAAGCTTGCCAGACAACGGCTAAATCTACTGTCCGATTTTCTTTTGCTGCTGCTATGGGAGGTGCTAGAGGTGCTTGAAAGTACAAAGGTGTAATTTCTTCGGGAGATTGATCCAAAGAAAATAGCTTTTGATACCACTCGCGATCGCCTTCTGCCGATTGTATTGGTTTCATAATTCCCAAGCTGCGGGAATGGCAATATTTTTGGCAATAAGCAGCCATTGCTGTTGTCAAAACAGTTTTGCCAGACTCCGTATCAGTTCCAGTAATCAGTAGTACGTTCAATATCCTACACCTAATCTCATACCACACCAAATTTGGGGATGCGGTTCCCATAATCCCACTATAAACTATTAGCTTTTAGCTCCAATACAAAAGTCGAGAGGCAAAGTTCACAGCTGATTGCTTTCTTTGGAAGCTGATTTTGGAGTTTTAGTAGCAATCGGGTGACTGTGATGCTTTTTGGGAGATTGAGACTGAGTTTGTGTAGGTATAGGTGTAGGGAAGGGTTGTGTCGGAGTAGGTGTAGGGAAGGGTTGTGTCGGAGTAGGTGTAGGTGTGGGGAAGATTTGTGTAGGTGTAGGTGTAGGTGTAGGTGTAGGTGTAGGTGTAGGTGTGGGAGTTGAAGTCTCTTGATTTTCTAGTCTAACATTAAGGTTATAGTTTGTTCCGGAAAATCCGGCAACGGGTGTGACTTTGATAGTGTAAACACCCGTCAAAGGCAAACTTCCTTGATAGAACTTTACGTCCTTAGCAGCATTATCAATAGGTTTACGATTTGGTCCGAAGACAGTTAATAAAACACCACTTTCTTGGACAAACAACGCAGTTAACTGTTGACCTTTATCAGCATTAAAGATATAGTATATCGTCTGATTTTCTTTAAGATCTCGCTCAAGGTTAGTTGCATGGGATGCACCAAAATTGAGACGTTCTCTAAACACAACAGGTTGGTTATTGATCGGAGTCGGTTTAGGAATGGGTGTTCGCTTCGCTGTGGATGTGCGTGTGGGTGTAGGTGTAGCTGTAGCTGTAGCTGTAGTACTACCAGCTATGACTGGAGAAGGAAAAGTTTGTGGTGTTGGTGATTCTTTTGATGACTTACGTATAGAGCCAACTATTGTCCAAGAAGCTAACCCTGCTAAGATAACAACAGCACTACCAATTGCTCCGATTGCTAAAGGATTATCTAAAAAAGAGTTAGAAGATGGTTGTGTTATCCTTGGATCTGGTCTGTAGGGCGCTCTAGATATCGGCTCGGGACGACGACCAACGGCAACAGTTTCCACGTTGGATAAATGAGAATTTGGTGGGACAGTAGCCTGCTCAAGGGTCTGCAATGCTTGTGCTACTTCTGTAGTACTTTGATAGCGATCTCTTGGTCTATAATTCAACATGCGATTCAACACAGCAGCAAATCGTGGACTAACTGTTGCCCAACGTTGCCAATGCCAAGTAAGTTGGGAGTCATCAAATAGTTCAGTAGGTTTTTTGCCAGTTAACAAAACTATTGCTGTGACTGCAAGTGCATACAAGTCACTACTGGGATAAGCTTGACCTGTTTGTAATTGCTCGCTGGGAGAGTAACCTAATTTTCCCACATAGGTTCCTGGCGTGGCATTATCTGGCGATTGCAATCGAGTGGCTAATTCTTTCACCACCCCAAAGTCAATTAAGACTGGCTTTGAATCGCCTTCTCGCAAAATAATATTTTCTGGTGAGATATCCCGGTGAATAATTCCCAGTCTGTGAATGTACTCTAAGACTGGTAACAAAGAACGTAGTAGATGCATGACTTCTGCTTCTGTGAAGACAGCGCCACGTTCTTTGCGTTCATCCAGCAAAGTACGATACGTTTTTCCGGCTACATAATCCTGTACTAAAAACAACCGCTGGTCTTGTTCAAATCTTTCGCGGAATTTGGGGACTTGCGTGTGTTCTATTTGATACAAACTTGCCGCTTCTCGTTGGAAAAGTTCCTTTGCCTTCTCCCAAGCGAAAGCCTCCATTGTCGTGGGAATTAATTCTTTAATTGCACAAAGTTCGTTAAAGCGCCTCTGATCTTCTGCCAGAAAGGTTCTACCAAATCCCCCCTGACCAAGGGTTTGAATTATCCGGTAACGGTTTTGTAGGACAGTGCCAACTGTAATCGGTGGTTGCATTGTGGATTGATTGAGTGTAATAGCAGCGACGGAAGATAGTTTCTTAGTGACAGATACTGCTGAAAGGGAGTTTTTGTCAATACGTAATCAGGAACTAAGTTAAATTATGCTGCATCTTAATATAGCGATAGTATTCGATTTTTGATTTATGAAATAACAAAGCGAAGAAGTGGACAATACTTACATATTCAAAGGCAGCTATACTGCTTCTGCACGGTTTTAAATCGAGCATCATGTGGAATAACAAAATTTGCACGCTTTGATTCAATGATTGCCACAACTGCTATCTGGGTAGCGTGATGGCTTTGGTAACTCCTGTGCGCCGGATCGCCCAAATCAAAGTAGGGTTTATGTCTTTTCTTCCTTGATCTCGTTGACACACTTTTTACCTCGTTTGTCAATTTACTACTTATAAAAGCATAATCAATGATTGTAAGCAGATAAATATTGTTGATGCTTTCAAAGCATGGTCTTAAATATTTATACGGATAAAAGAATAAAAAAAGCATAAAAAAATACATATATTTAGTGTACACTTATGTATAAGTTAATCGAAGGGAAGCCACAAACCAAACTAACACTTAAGAAAGTGAAATTTTTTAATTTCAAGCTAAAAAATAGATAAAAGATCTAAACTATGGGTCTAGTTAAGAATCATAATGTTCAGTTAAGCTGTCAGTAGTTTGTTTGTCAAAAGGACTGCAGAGTTAATGAAGAAAGGTATAAGTTCTGATGAAAATTCCTGCAAAGCCTACAATTTATCAGCCTATTTCAGTTAAATTTACTAAATCTTTGGTGATAAGATTGTCATGAATGCACGTCGAGGATCTGCAGTGCTTAGTTCTGCACCATTAACAGCACAGCCAGCGGCAACAGGACTGATAGAACAAAGCCGCTTGCGGTTGTTCTCTGGCTCCGCTAATGTACCACTGTCTCAAGAAGTCGCTCGTTACCTGGGCATGGATTTGGGACCAATGATCCGCAAAAGATTTGCGGATGGCGAACTTTACGTTCAAATACAAGAATCGATCCGGGGTTGTGATGTTTATTTAATCCAGCCCTCTTGTCGTCCTGTAAACGACAATTTCATGGAGTTGCTGATTATGATCGACGCCTGTCGTCGCGCCTCAGCACGTCAGGTAACTGCCGTCATTCCCTACTATGGGTATGCCCGCGCTGATCGCAAAACAGCAGGACGAGAGTCAATTACTGCGAAGCTCGTTGCTAACCTACTCACAGAAGCAGGTGCTAACCGAGTTCTCGCTATGGATTTACACTCGTCTCAAATTCAAGGTTATTTCGATCTACCCCTTGATCATATTTACGGTTCACCAGTGTTACTAAATTATTTGGCAAGTAAACAACTGCCAGATATTGTGGTAGTTTCTCCAGATGTCGGCGGTGTAGCACGAGCGAGGGCATTTGCGAAAAAGTTAGATGATGCCCCACTGGCAATTATCGATAAACGTCGTCAGGCTCATAATGTTGCTGAAGTGTTAAATGTTATCGGTGATGTGAAAGGTAAAACAGCAGTACTGGTAGATGACATGATCGATACTGCTGGAACTATTACCGCAGGAGCAAAGTTATTACGTGAGGAAGGCGCTCGTCAGGTTTATGCCTGTGCAACTCATGCCGTATTATCCCCACCCGCAGTTGAACGCTTATCAAGTGGTTTATTTGAGGAAGTTATTGTCACAAACACAATCCCGATTTCAGAGAGCGATCGCTTTCCACAACTCGTCACGCTTTCAGTAGCTAATTTGCTAGGAGAAACCATCTGGCGAATTCACGAAGATAGTTCAGTTAGCAGCATGTTTCGTTAAGGTTATCAATAGTCACCAGTTTGATGTCGTTTGATGCCAATGACTGGTGACATTTTGCTGTATGGGCGTATCGCCGCGACTAACCTAAGGAGCTTTTCAAGCCAGACGCTGCTATACCGCTCTACACTTGTCAAAATGCACTCGACACTGTGTTTAGTGGGTTTTTGCTTTTGGGAATTTCAATTGTGTCTCCAAAGTTACCTAAGCTCTTACGTGCTGCAAAGAATTCTTCCTCCATGCTGCGAGTGTAATTCAATAACAGGGGCTTCTGTTCCGGCGTTACACGGCTTTCTATTTCATCCGCTAATAGTCGTTTCCATTGATCTATCATTCTCCATTCCACTCCGACACTCGGCATCACCATCACACATAAAGGCACTAATTCTTTTTGCAGTGATCTTGGACTTCCCTCTAATAAGCAAAGCCATAAGTAACCTTGAAACATATCTAAGTCACGAAGACAAGAGTGTGCTATTTCTGGATGACTCAATCCACCTCTTCGGCTACGATGGTCAGGAAATAATTGTAAAAGTTGACAGTAAACTGTTGAACTAATCTCAGAAGCCATAGGCAACATTTGTTCAACTAGAGTTAAGGCTTCTGAACCTTGCTCATGCTGAGCAGCAGCGGCACAGACTCTTTGCCAAGGTATGGCAACCTGTTCTTCAACAAATTTGAAGTAGGGACACAGCAACACTTTCTCTACAGGTGTTAGCTGGTTAATAAGTAACTTGTTAGTAAAATTGAATAATGTAGTCAAAAAGCCAACTGTACGCCAATCATTTACCATTACGTGTTGTTCTTGATATTTTAGTAGCATTTGTTCTATTTCATTTGCCAGATTCACGATATCTGGAATCGGCCATAACAAAAGAGAATCCTGTTCAGCTACAGTGAGTGTGCTAATTTGTCTTGTGCGTGGAGCAACTAGGATACCAGACTGCTGTTGGTAAACTTCTAGTAACTTTTGATAAACTTGGCTGGCAAATTGAGTTATTCTTCGTCCCCAAGCAGAATCAATAATCTCAGGAATATATTCGTAAAGAGATTTTGCCTGCTGCTCTGCCTGTTTGTTTGTGACAAGTAATACATTATTCAATAATTTAGCTGTAGTTAAGGCTCGAGCTTCTGGCAAAGCGGCTTTAATCAATTCTCCATATAACTTTGAATTTTGAGTCAGAGAAGACATGTCAACTGTATAGCGCTCTGCCCAAAAGTTAACCAAAAGCTTTACCGAGGGATTTTCAGAAGTTTTAGTAGGTAAAAGCATTTATTAACATGCAAGTAACAATATAATAAACTTAACAAAACCTTACAATTTTACGAATACTGTTATGTGGAGTTTACGTGTAGTTTTGGTATTTTTTTTGTAAAAAGTAAACCGGATAACTGCTGAGTAATTAAATTTAATTTTCTTCCCCTGATAAATTAAAATTTAGTATAAACAAGCACTACATTATATGACAAAGAGAAACACTGAAATATACTTTTAGCCCATTTTTACAAGGAAAAGCATTGATCTTGTTGCAGAGTACATCTATGTAATTCGTAGTAAGAAATAATCCTAAATGAGAGGATAAATAATTACTACGGTTTGAATCAAAAAATTTATCTCAAAAAGTCCAAGCTAGAATTACAAAGTGTCTAATTTTTCAACCCTCTCTTGACTTGCCCGTGGGAGCGTAGCTGAATGAGCAAGAGTAAACACTAGTATAAATTATACCATAGGTGAGAAAAGGTTGTTAGAGCGATATGGCGATACCGCCGTGGCAAAGGGCATCGCATGTTATACCCGAATGGCACTAAGAAAACCTAAAAAGGGGCTGACACGGAGACGCCGGGACGCGGGGAAAATTGTATCTCCGCGTCCCCGTTTCTCCCCTCTCCGCGTCAGTCTTAACACTTAACTTAGTGCCATTCCATGTTATACTCTCTCCCCACCATTGATCGGACTTCTCTCCATTGAGTGTTGCCTTAATAGTTCCAAAAACCAATTTAGATCGTTACAATTAAGGTAGAATTGTTAAGGCTTATTTACAGAGTTGACACAGCCCGCTAAATTCTGTTAATGCAGTCTGCCAGTGAAAATAAATCAGAAAAATCCTTTCTATATTAAGTAGACGCGCTTATGACGCTCCCTATCCGTAACGTCGCCATCATCGCCCACGTTGATCACGGCAAAACCACCCTCGTTGATGCGCTCCTCAAACAATCCGGCATTTTCCGCGAAGGGGAAGACGTTCCGGATTGCGTTATGGACTCCAACGCACTCGAACGGGAAAGAGGAATTACTATTCTTTCCAAGAACACAGCAGTTCACTACAAAGAGACGCTGATCAATATTGTTGATACTCCTGGACACGCCGACTTTGGCGGTGAAGTAGAACGTGTACTCGGCATGGTTGACGGTTGTATTCTCATCGTCGATGCCAACGAAGGTCCTATGCCCCAAACACGCTTTGTGTTGAAAAAAGCTTTGGAAAAAGGACTGCGTCCTATTGTCGTTGTCAATAAAATCGACCGTCCTCAAGCAGATCCCTACGGCGCAATTGATAAAGTTTTAGATCTTTTCCTAGAATTAGGAGCAGACGAAGACCAGTGTGATTTCCTTTATCTATTTGCTTCTGGCTTATCAGGCTACGCCAAAGCCGAATTGGACGATGAAGCCAAGGATATGCAACCCCTGTTTGATGCGATTTTGCGCCAAGTACCGCCACCAGTAGGTGATGTCAACAAGCCACTGCAATTGCAAGTGACAACCCTAGACTATTCTGAGTATCTAGGACGGATTGTCATTGGCAGAATTCATAATGGCACCATCCGCATGGGACAGCAAGCGGCATTGATCACAGAAAAAGGCGAAATCGTTAAAGCTAAAGTTAGCAAGCTGATGGGCTTTGAAGGGCTAAAGCGAATTGAGATGGCAGAAGCATCTGCTGGCAATATCGTCGCTGTGGCTGGATTTGCTGACGCCAACATTGGGGAAACCATCACTTGCCCGAACGATCCACAAGCGTTACCACTGATTAAGGTGGATGAACCAACTCTACAGATGACCTTTTGGGTGAACGATTCACCCTTTGCAGGTCAAGAAGGAAAGTTGGTGACTTCGCGACAAGTACGCGATCGCCTGCTCCGAGAATTAGAAACCAACGTTGCTTTGCGCGTTGAAGAAACCGACTCCCCTGATAAATTCTTAGTTTCCGGTCGTGGGGAACTGCACTTGGGTATCCTGATCGAAACTATGCGTCGAGAAGGACACGAGTTTCAAGTTTCTCAGCCACAGGTTATTTACCGCGAAGTTAATGGGCAACCTTGCGAACCATACGAACTCTTGGTGCTAGACGTTCCTGAAGATGCTGTTGGCAGTTCTATAGAACGCCTGGGACAACGTAAGGGCGAAATGCAAGATATGCAAGTTGGTGGTCATGGACGCACTCAGCTAGAATTTGTTATTCCCGCTCGTGGATTGATTGGTTTCCGGGGTGAGTTTATGCGGATGACTCGTGGTGAAGGTATCATGAATCACAGCTTCCTCGACTATCGTCCAATCACTGGCAATATCGACGCCCGAAACAAAGGTGTTTTAATCTCCTTTGAAGAGGGGGTTTCCACCTTCTACGCCATGAAAAACGCTGAAGATAGAGGACTGTTCTTTATTACTCCAGGTACTAAGGTTTACAGAGGTATGATTGTGGGAGAACACAATCGTCCTCAAGACTTGGAACTGAATGTCTGTAAGACTAAACAACTTACCAACCATCGCGCAGCTGGTGGTGATGAACTGGTGCAGTTGCAAACGCCTGTAGACATGAGCTTGGAGCGAGCTTTAGAATACATCGGACCAGATGAGTTAGTGGAAGTGACTCCGCAATCAATTCGTTTGCGGAAGATGTCGAAGAAGTTGGCTAAACGTTAGTAATCAGTTAGAACACTCTAACTGCTAAATAATAAGCTAATAACAAGAGAGGCGATTGCGATGATGCGATCGCCTTTTTTCTATAAAAAAATGATATTGCGACAAATTTAATTCCCTCAACCGCGCGTAATTTATCGGCACGCAAAGAAAGATTTCTTGCCGCATTGTCTTGGGAGGCTTAACTAGAATCAATGTTACGCGGGCTAAATTCATTACCCGGAAGCTTTTCCAGGCTTTGCACAATTACGTAGATGAATGACTACAGACAAATAGCTCAAATCATATCTAAATAATAGTCATTCACACAACATTAATCATGGGATATTTTTATATTTAAGATGTTTGTTTAAAAGATGAATATTAAGTTCATCTCAATGTTCTTTTAGTTCATAAAATTATCTGAAAGGGTGACTGCAAGGCGCACAAATACATTCTTGTTGACTGCGTCGCCGTCTATTTTTGTGGATGAATCCGTTCATATCGTGCGTAGAGCGACTAAGCTTTTCGCTTAGTGAAAGTAAAACTATGTCATAAGAATTCAAAGTTTTTATGCCTGAATATACCTATGCAATTCCGTGGCGATCAGGTGTTGAAAACTCTTCTTAGATGCAGTTGTTAAGGACTATGAAATTCTGCTAAAAAATTCGATTTCTACTAGAAATTGCCAAGCAGTCAAATCCCTATTCATGAAACCTAGTTTCTGAAATCCTTCCAGTTAGCTCAAAAGTTTCAAGCCAACACCAACGCCTTTCTGTTTAACAAGGGTGGTGCTTAATATGCGCGAGCATGTTTCTAGATGTGCTTGATTTATCTGTTTCAACTACTGGGATTTCTTCTCATTACAACCGTAAGGTTTTCTACTTGCTAACAATAAAGGTCAAATCTCAAAACGTATGAAAATCAAGCCATTTCTTCTGACACTGTTCACAGTTAGCGTTGCTACTATTTCAGTATCAAAAGTTTCAGCAGAACCACAATATTTTAAGGTCGTAGCCGACGGTTTAGACAACCCACGGGGTATAGCTTTTGATAAAGATGGCAATCTTTATGTAGCGAATAGTGGTTCAGGTGGCGATGGAACAGACGGAAGATGCGAAGCATCACCAAGCTCGGGATATGTTCCACTATGTGCTAGCAGTAGTGGTTCTGTTACCAAAGTTGCTCCCGACGGTACACAAACAAACGTACTTTCCGGTTTCACATCTTTAGGATTAGTACATGCTGGGGCACCAGCAGACAGTAACCTTGATACCCAAGGTGCAGGTCCTGCAGACATCAAATTTGATGACCAAGGGAACGCTTATCTTTTAACAGGTTTTGCTGGAAATCCGACCTTGCGTGAGTCCTTATTACAAGCGCCCGACCTTGGAAAATTGTACAGGGTAGACCTCAGTACTGGAAATCTGACAGTTCTTGCCGATATGGCCCTGTATGAAACCAACAATAATCCTGATGGCACTGACCTAATTTCCAACCCTTATAGCTTTGTGATTAAGGGTGACTATGCTTACGTCTCCGATGGCGGTGGAAACACTTTGTACAAAGTAGCACTTGATGGTAGTGGAATTCAGCAAGTCGTTGTAGTTCCCACTCTGTCAATACCACCTGATCAACTGCAATTCCCACCTCAGTCTACGGGAACGACAGATCCTGGTGCACCAGCAACAGGGGACTCAGCAACAGGGAGCTCATCAACACAAACCGATGATTTATCAGCACTTAGCATACCCCCTGGTTATACACTGACTCCAAATGGTCCAATCTCAAATCAATCAGTACCGACAAATCTTACAATTGCTCCCGATGGAAGTTTAACACTCACTGAATATACTTACTATCCTTTCCCAGCTGGGAAAGCGCGTGTTTGGAAAGTTGATCCCGATACTTTGGAATTTCAAGAAATTGCAACTGGCTTTACGCAACTGACTGGCGACGCCTACGACAAATATGGCAATTTGTACGTGTTGGAACATATCAATGTGCCAGAATGGAACTCGATCGCTCCTGGCGGTGACGTGATCGGTGATACAAGTGGTTCTCTGATTAAAGTTGCTCCAGATGGAACTCGTACAACTCTGTTAAGCGGTCATGGACTAGAGGCAGCTTCTAACATTACTGTTGGGCCTGATGGTGATTTATATATCTCAAACCACAGCAGATTCTCAAAAGGACAAGTCATCAAGATCAACCCTAGAAAGCTAGAGAGACTAGCTAGAAGACATCCACAAAACTAGGTGACAACCTTGAGGCGCGGAACTCACATCATGATGGAATTATAAACTGTTGTTGCTCTGGGATTATTTATATCCCGGAGCAACTTTGTGCAAAGATGTACCTGACTGGCAAGAAAAGCTTAGGCTTTTCGTAGAGCAACTTATAGAAGAGTTACCCAAAAAGGATAACTAAGGGTAAAAATGAGTAGTAATTAAGTTACAGTTGCCTACCCTTCAGCAGATGCATTAAATTGTTTATCTGTACTAGTGTAAGGTAAGGCAAATAATATACTAAAACAAAAATGATGTTGCAGGTGGCAAAGTCCAGGATGCTCGAAAGTATCCTGGCGAATGCTGGAGAAGTTGGCAGACAGTGGCGAGCGTTTGACTGGTCTCATACGTCTGTTGGTGCAGTTGAGACTTGGTCGCCTGGTTTGTGGACAGCAGCTAGTATCAGCTTAACTTCTCCAATTCCCACAATGGTATTGTGGGGAACTCACCTGATTCAAATATATAATGATGCTTATCGGAGAATTCTAGGTAAGAAGCTTCCTCAAGCAATGGGTCAACCGACAAGAGAATGCTGGCCGGAAGTATGGGATATTCAAGAACCGATTTACAAAGCAGTTTTAGCCCAAGGGCAAGTTACCTACGTTGAAAACCAACTGTATCTAATCGAGAGCAACGGCTACTTAGAGGAAAGTTACTTCACGCTTTGCTACAGCCCGATTTACGATGGAGAAGAAATCGGTGGTGTTCTGCTCACCTTTTTAGAAACTACTAAGCAAGTCATTGAGCGCCGACGGTTAGATGGCGCTCTTGTTGGAGATTGGGATTTAGATTTGAGGACACAGGCATATACAGTTCGGCGATCGCTCAAGCACGATCAAGTCTTTGGGTATGAGTCTTTACAGCCGGAATGGAGTTACGAAGTCTTCCTCAACCATGTTTATCCGCCAGATCAGGAGTTAGTGAATCAAAAGTTTCAGCAAACACTTTCTACCTATGAAGATTGGGACTTTGAATGCAGAATTATCCGCCAAGATAGACAGCTTCGTTGGATTTGGGTAAGAGGCAGCGTTTACCGCGATCCCAATGGTATTCCCATCCGGTTGTTAGGAATTGTAGAGGATATCACAGAACGCAAACAAGCGGAAGAAGCGCGGCTGTTTCTTACTGCTATGGTGGAGTCGTCGAACGATGCTGTCATGGGATTGACACTTGATGGTAAAATTATAAGTTGGAATACAAGTGCAAAGCATATTTTTGGCTACACGAGCGTCGAAATGATTGGGCAACATGTGTCCGTTCTTCTTCCGGTTGAGCGAATGCAAGAACCCAAAGATATTTTGGCGACGATGCGACGCGGTGAAGCCATTAGTCAAATGGAAACTGTTCGTCGCCATAAAGACGGCAGCTTAATTGATGTGACAATTAGTGTTTCGCCCATCAAAGATGCCAGGGATGATGTCGTTGGAATTTTAGCAACAGTACGTGATATTACTGAACAGCAAGCAGCAATACGCGACTGCACACAAGCAGAGGAGGCACGACGTGAAAGTGAACACCGACTGATACTAGCACTAACAACTGGTAAACTAGGTTGCTGGGAACTTGATTTGCGTTCCAATGTACTGGTAGCGTCGGAACCTTGTAAAATAAACTTCGGTCTGTCGCCAGATGCAGAATTTTCGCATCAAAAACTCTACGATCTCGTGCATCCTGATGATCGAGGCTGGGTATTTGAATCGCTACAGCAGGCGATCGCCAACCAGACAGATTACGATGTGGAGTACCGCATTCTCAGGGGGGATGGTAGCATTCACTGGGTATTAGTACGAGGTCGTTGTTTTTACGACTCAGTAGAATCTCCCGAACGAATGATTGGTATGTCAATGGATATTACTGATCGCAAACGTTCGGAGGAAGCTTTGCGAGAAAGTGAGCGGCGATTCCGGAGGTTGGTGGAATCAGATATGTTTGGGGTAGTATTTGGGGATTGCTTTTGTGAGGTGCATTATGCCAACAACTACCTGTCGAAGATGCTAGGATATACGCTCGAAGAGATGCAGTCTGGGCAGATAGGCTGGGATCAACTTACACCACCCGAATACGCTGCGTTGGATGAGCGGGCGTTCGCACAAATAAGGGTGCGAGGAGTCTGTACACCATATGAGAAGGAGTACCTGCATAAAGATGGGCGACGGATTCCAATTCTCATTGGGGCAGCACTTCTGCAAGAACCCTACAATGAAACCCAAGAGTTAATTGCCTTCATTCTAGATCTGAGCGAAAGCAAAAAAGCCGAAGAAGAACGTCAACGTCTGATCGCCTTAATTGACCATAGCGTAGATTTCATTGGTTTGGCAAGACCGGATAGTCGAGTAGAGTTTGTTAATCCCGCAGGTTGTCAAATGCTGGGACTAGAAAGTATGGAGGCAGTTCGCAACACAGTCATTCTCGATTACTTCCTACCAGAAGATCAAGCCTATATGGAAGAAGTCATTTACCCAATCCTCATGCGTGAAGGACTTTGGCAGGGTGAGTTTCGATTGCGTCATTTTAAAACAGGACATGCGATTCCAGTAGATTACACTTTGTTTACAATTGAAGATCCGGATACGCACTCCTGCAGCGCAATTGCCACTATCACCCGCGATATTACAGAACGAGTTGCTTTAGAAGCAGAACGCGATCGCATCCTCAAAAGCGAACAAGCGGCGCGGGAAGAAGCCGAACGTGTCAGTAAAGTCAAAGACGAGTTTTTAGCAGTACTGTCTCACGAACTCAGAACACCGTTGAACCCAATTTTGGGCTGGGCACAAATGCTGCGCAGCCATTCATTTAATCCTAAAACCATAACTCGAGCATTAGAGACAATTGAACGTAATGCTAAGTTGCAAACACAGCTTGTTGATGATTTGTTGGATGTCTCTCAAATTTTACAAGGGAAATTGCGGCTGAATGCGGCTCAAGTTGACTTGAGTGAGATTGTTGAAGCAGCCATAGCAACTGTACAAACAGCAGCAGAAGCTAAGTCAATTCAGATTGAGACAAGATTAATTTCTTTAGAACATCCAGTTTGGGGTGATTCAAACCGTCTGCAGCAAATTTGCTGGAATTTACTCTCAAATGCTGTTAAGTTCACGGACATTGGGGGACGGGTAGAAGTTCAACTGACGCAGATTGGTACAAATGCTCAAATCACCGTCACCGACACTGGCAAAGGCATCCAGCCTGATTTTCTACCGCATGTTTTTGAGACATTCCGGCAAGCCGATAGCACGAGTACGCGAACAGTTGGGGGATTGGGATTAGGATTGGCGATCGTCCGGCAATTGGTAGAATTACATGGCGGTACGATTTGTGCAGTGAGTCCGGGTGTAGATCAAGGTGCTATCTTTACAATTACGTTGCCAGTCATGCAAACAGTCTCACTCCTACAAGCGAACAATCCCCTGTGATATTGGAATGATAGAGGTTTTGAAAGTCATCCTAGACATCCAAAAACCTTGTCTTTGTGGCTTTTTAATTTTTAATTTTTAATTCTGTAAAGCAGTACTAGTATTATAATCGTTTCTGTTTGTAACTTTGCCGTCGTTCACTAACCCCCGGCTATAAGCCGGGGGATTGTCAAGAATAAACTTGACACATTTGAGTGAATAGACCACTGAGACTAACTGCGGTTAACACTTCCTAATGCTTCTCCAGTTGGGATTAAATGTAAGGCTATTTATTGAGTCGTGGGGTAATGCCCAGACATCTGTAGTTAGTTGGTCGAGGAGACTTCAAACTGCTCGAAAGGATTATCTCTATGAATCGAGTACCAGTTTTATCAAGCTCTGGCGAAACATTAATGCCTACCAAAGCTAGTCGTGCAAGGCGTTGGCTTAGAGACGGCGTTGCTAAAGTTGTATACAACGATTTGGGAATTTTCCAAATCCAGCTTATTCAGGGCAAGAAAATTGCTCCTACAAAAGGTTACCAGCATCAATCAATTATCGTAGGCAATGATCCAGGCAAGCTTTATACAGGTATAGGCGTGCAATCTGCTAAGTTTACTTTGTGGCTTGCTCACTTACAGTTGCCTTTCAAAACAGTACGGGAAAGGATGGAGCAACGCCGAATGATGCGGCGTGGTCGTCGAAGTAGGCGGGTTAATCGTAACGTTGCTTTCAGTAAACGCGCTCATCGTCAGAAACGTTTCAGCAATCGCCGTGGTTCAAAATTAGCTCCTAGTATTCGCGCTAATCGGGAATTAGAATTGCGTGTGCTTAGAGAATTATCTTGCATTTACCCAATTAGCGCAGTAGTTTACGAAGTAATCAAAGCTAAGGGTGATAAAGGATTTAGCCCGGTGATGGTCGGGCTAAAGTGGCAGTTACAGAACCTAAGGAACGACTTTGATAACGTGTTTGAAGTTGAAGGATGGAAAACCGCTCAAGTACGTACTCACTTAGGGCTTTTGAAACAAAAGCATTCCAAAGGCGATGCTATCCCAGCAACTCATGCCGTCGATGGCATTGCATTGGCTTGTACTCAGTTCGTTGACTACGGTATTGTCAACTGCCAAACAATGGGTTGGCGTGGCTCTGTGCAAGTGACTTCTGCTCCTTTTGCGGTAATTCGTCGTCCACCTGTTAGCCGTCGTCAATTACATCTAATGATACCTACCAAGGGTGGCATTAGGCGTAAATATGGCGGCACAGTGACTCGTCACGGATTTAGGAAAGGTGATTATGTGGAAGCTTCTAAAGGAACTACAACTCATCGTGGTTGGGTGAGTGGTGACACAGAAAGACAAATTTCTGTCTCTGATGCCAACTGGCGACGGTTGGGACAATTCAGTAACAACAAGGTGCAATTAATTCGGCGCTCAACTGGATTAATTGTTACTAATCAATACAAAGCCGTCCTATAAGGACGGGGTTTCGGACCCAAAAAATTTCGATGAACAAACCACTAGATGAAGCGCTTTCTATTGAAATTGCCGATCGCATTAAAAGCAAGGCTACAACCCCATTTGACAATGCTTACAAAGCAGTATTGGTCACTGAGGGGGCAACTTATGTCCAAGGCTTTTTGGTGATTAAAGGCATTTCATACAAACCTATCGAACACAGTTGGATTGAGCTGAGCGATCGCATTGTCGATCCTACACTACCGCACCTTAAGAGAAATGCCCAAGAGCTTGCCTATTTTCTAGCACATAGCTTGAGTGTCAAGCAACTAAAAGCGATCATAGAAGAATCTAAAGAAGATTATCCAGAAGACGATCCTCTACCTGTGTATGGCGAGGCACCTTACGAGTATTATGGTAATGTGATGTTAGGTGGTCAGAATTACTTAGACGCTTATCAAGCGGCAGTGGCTAAGTGTAAGGAATGGAAAATGGGCAATAGGTAATGGCTCGTTCTCATTTAATTTGATTTGCCATCACTGCCAAAATACTCCCGGTAGCCACAAATTTTCTCTCCACGTACATCAAAGGAAACAGCGACTCGATTTTTGTAATGTTCTCCGAATAACAACCCCTCGTCTCGAAACTCAAAAACAACTGTTGTCTCATTGCCAGTGACTCTATCTAGGGTAACAGTGAGTCCACCTTTAAAGCACTCAGAAACATATTGAAAAAAAGCTTCAGCTTTGTCTTTTCCCACATTCAATCCGTGGAATTGTCCTATCGGAAACCAGAAACAGAAATCTTCTGTAAGCATACTCAAAAACTGACTCCAATCACCTGTTTTCAGACCGTGGGTGAAATACTCAAATCCTTGCTGAGCAACTTTGAGAGTATTCTCCGAACCTTCTAACATCGTTAATTTGTCCTTAGTCCTTGAGCGCCTATTTCTTTCTAGCACAAGAATGCTGCTTACATACAGCAGGACATCGGTTAGAAAGTCATCCACACAGAGATATATCCTGTCAAAAGATATACTTACGTGTATTAAGAAATAGGTGTATCTTAGGATTATGTAATTAAGAGTAGACTAGCTCAGATACTCCATGTTGTCTCATGTTAACGAGTAGGTAGGATGTACTTTATGACCCAGTCCCATCTCATTGGAAAAACTCTCCGGAAGCGATACAAGATTATCACACTGCTGGGGAGCGGGGGATTTGGTAATACTTACCTAGCAGTTGATTTAGATTTACCAGGAGTCCCTAAATGTGTCGTCAAACATCTCAAACCGCAAGACTCTAATTATGCTATAATGTCAATCGCTAAAAAGCTGTTTGAGAGAGAAGCACAAAGTTTGTATCGCTTGGGCAACGAAAACAATCAAATTCCCAAACTATTTGCCCACTTTGAGGAACAAGGAGAATTTTATTTAGTTCAGGAATTCATTGACGGGCATGATTTGACACAAGAAATTATCCCAAATGAACCATTAACTGAGAACAAAGTCTTCCAAATTTTGAAGGATATCCTAGAAGTGTTGGCATTTGTTCATCAAAACAATGTCATCCATCGAGATATCAAGCCACAGAATCTACGGCGACGACAAAAAGATGGGAAAATAGTCTTGATTGACTTTGGGGCAGTGAGGGAGATCGGTGCTTTGGAAGTCAACTCTCAAGGGCAAACTACCCATACAGTAGCGATCGGCACTCCAGGCTATATGCCAAGCGAACAACTAGTTTTTCATCCGCAATTCAGCAGCGATATCTATGCACTTGGCATTATTGGTATTCAAGCTTTAACAGGTTTAGATCCGCGAAAGCTACCGCGAGACGATTCTACTGGCGAGTTACGTTGTGCTTTATTTCACGAGTGTGCCAATCTCAGTCCAGGTTTAGTAGAAATTTTGGATACAATGGTACGTTATGATTACCGTCAGCGTTATAAAGACGCAACAGTTGCACTTGAGGCCTTTGGGCAAATGCAACTTTTCATATCATTTGACGATAAACAGCAATTATTTCACACAGAACTTGTCAAATACGGTGTGGGATACCACAAAGCAGCAGAAGCCGCTAGGATTTTAGCATCTGGAAAGCCAGATGAACTTTTGACCACTCAAGAAATACAACTTGTCATAGAAGTTTGTCAAGAGTGGTCAAGACAACACAAGCGCTTAACTTCTCTATTAAAAGACAGATGAAAAGCCTAGAAGGAAAAGTAATATTGGTCACAGGTGCGACGCGGGGCATTGGTAAGGGAATTGCCATTGGACTTGGTGAGGCAGGTGCAACTGTGTACGTTACCGGTCGCCGCCTTAATAACTCTCTTGAGAGTGATGATGTATCAGGCAGCCTTGCTCAAACCCAAACTGCAGTTGAGGAAGTTGGCGGTGTATGTATTCCTGTTCAGGTAGATCACAGCGAGGATGAGCAAGTACGTTTGCTTTTCGAGCGCATCAAAGACGAACAGGATGGACATCTCGATATACTGGTTAATAATGCTTACTCGGGGGTTCAGGTATTAAGCAACGCTCATGGGCAGCCTTTCTGGGATAGTGAACCAAGCCTTTGGGATGCATGTAACAACGTTGGTCTTCGCAGCCACTATGTTGCGAGTATTTTTGCTGCCCAATTGATGACCAAACGCAATTCTGGACTAATTTGCACCATTTCATCATGGGGCAGCTTGTCCTACATTTTTGGTGCAGCATATGGTACAGGTAAAGCTGCGTGCGATCGCCTAGCTGCTGATATGGCTGTTGAGTTAAAACCACATAACGTCGCGTCTATTTCAATTTGGCCGGGGATTGTTGGCACTGAACACTTTTCTCGTATAGCTTCTGAAATGAGCGAAAAAAATGTGAATGATAAGAATTACGCTATGTTTACTGAGCGCTACAATTGGGAGACGCCCTTATTAACAGGACGAGTCCTGGCTGCGCTTGCAAGCGAGCCAAATATCATCAGTCGTACAGGAAAAGTGCAGATTGTTGCCGAACTGGCACGGCAATATGGACTAGTCGATCAAGATGGAAATCGCCCCGTATCGCTACGCTCATTGCGTTTTCTCATGCCCTCTGCTTTGCCCCGATTGAAAGACTACTCATGGCTCATCCCTGATATTAACGTGCCCTGGCCACTGTTACTACTGGGATTACTGAGTTCTCCTAAAGTTTAATTTGAGTGTCAGTTTTTGGCTGCTTTCTTTGAACTACTGATAACAAATTTGTCGTCCGCAGGTTTAATGCGATATAAAACATGCGGTCTTAAAACATGTCCTTCAGGCAATGCAGGATGATCAAAATCTTCTTGTGGATCATGTGTCATGCCAATTCGTTCCATCACCTTTCTTGAGCGAATATTGCCAGAGTATGTCCAAGAAAGCACTTCGCTGAGCTTTGCTTGATTAAATGCATGGTTTAAGGACGCATTCGCGCCTTCTGTAGCATATCCTTGACCCCAATAAATCCTTCCCAGACGCCATCCTATTTCCACGCAGGGAGTAAACGCAGCTTCAAAATTGGCAATGTTAAGTCCGACTAATCCAATAAATGCTCCTATTTCCTTGAGCTCTATTGCCCAAAAGCCGAAGCCATTTTCTGCAAATTTTTCTTCCGCACGACGGACAAACAATTCGCTTTGCTCCTTGGAAAGGCAGGCAGGATAATATTCCATAACCTGTGGATCAGCATTCATCTGAGCGAATGGTTCCAAATCTTCTTCAAGCCATCTTCTCAGAACAAGACGTTCAGTTTCCATAGCAGATAACGTTATTTACTATTCTTAAGGTTGCCCAAAAGAGTTTGCCAGTCGATGGCGGATGGCCTCGATCCCGAGTTTACCAATTCAAAAACTAGCCCTTCACAAGCAGGGTTCTGAAGGCATTCCACACAGGCTGCGGCTACATCAATCCTGCTCGTTTGACCGACAAGTGTGTCACCTGTACCCACAACTACACCAGACTTGCTATTTGTCTTCGCCTTGATAAGGGTATTGAGATCGTATGAAGTGTAAGGACCATCAATGAGACGTCCTGGGCGGATAATGGTGTACGGCAATCCCGAACTGATGATGGCTTCCTCACCCTTTTGTTTAGCATCAAGTACGCCGTAGGCATTGAGAAGGCTGAAAGGCAACTTATCCTTGCGTTGTATGCCGCAGGAAGATACAAAAACAAACCTTTTCAAATTGTGAGGTGCTGCTGCTACCAAGTTAATAACACCTTGTGCATCAACCTTTGAAGGACTGTTCTTTGCCTTTGCTTCACTCTCTTTAGAATCAAGAAACAACTGAACCCATTCAATCAAATTAGGGGTTTTGTCAAACTCCCATCGATCCGAGGGAAAGGCTGTGGTTCCAGTAGCACATATGATGTTTGTGACATCAGACATGGCTGCTGGAAGTGTAGCTGCGTCACGTATATCACCGATCGCAATTTCTACTCTGTTATTAAACATTTTTTCGGCTTTTGCCGCATTGCGAGTCAGGATACGAACTTTAAAACCCTTTTCTAACAAATTGCTGATCGCAAGTTGCCCGACTCCACCAGTACCACCCGCAACAAGCACCAAATCCCCTGAAGTCATAATTTTACAAAGATACTAATATTGCTACTTTACCTAAATTCTGGCTGAGGGGTTTTTATTGGGCGATCGCATAGCCAGAATTTGAGGATATCTTCTGTGTGTACTGCAATCTGCCTTAGCTTTTCAAAATGATTTTATCATCAACGATCGCCACCTTCACCGGATTTTCTAATTGCGATAATCGAAAATCTAGTACTTGCTCATGGTGGAGTGCGATCGCTCGAAATTTATCGAGCGCTTTCTGATAATCCGATTGTGCCTGCATAAATTCACCAACACCGCTGGCGATCGCTACCCTATGGCGAACGTACTGCCTAAAACCCTCATCCTGCAAAGGATCTGGATTTGGAGGCATTGGTTGTGTTTGTCTTTTCTTTCTAGCTTTTTGCAGTTGCTCCAACCTAACCAGAGCACTTAAAAGCGAGCGCTCTGGATCTGCCATCGCTGGCAATGAAAAGCGAGGTTTTTTCGCGTGCTGCTGCCAGTAAATTACATCTTGCTCACATTGCGCGATCTGCGATTCTAAAGAGTCAAGCAATTCCGTTGGCTTTCCTACTGGATGTGACCTAAACTTATACCCTGAAAGGTACTTTGGTGCAAGATGCTTGTAATTGGATTCCCAATCTAAATCTGTCTGTTTTTTCGCCAATTCTTGCTGTAATTTGGTGAGATGCGATCGCTCGTCTGGCAAAGATTGCCTAGCGATGGCAAGTGATCGCCGCAATATATCCTCTTTTGCGCGTACTTTAAGCAAGTTTGTTTGGCTTTCTATTAATTGCTTGATATCGGCGACAGGCGAATTGGCGGAAACTTCAGCATCTGGGAATTTTTGAATCAATAATAATGCTTGCTCAAATTGCTGAATCTCCTCAAGTCGCTTTTTAATTTTGGTTTGTTGAGAGGCGATCGCTTCCTCCAATACATGAATTTCAGATTCAAGGGCGGCGATGCGATCAGTGCCCTGTGGCTCTGGGGCAGATGTACCGAAATTGGTTACTATTTTACTTCTTGGCATATAAAATTTTTTGAAACTGGCAATAGTGGTGGTTTATGGCTGATGAGCTTTATTGTAAGGGAATGAAAATTTTGTGGTGTGCGATCGCTTTTTAGCGTACTCTTAGCTTATGGTGTTTTTTTATCGCCAGCACTAATTGTCAACTTTTATACTTGAGTTGACGATGAGTGTGACCTACCTTAAATCCATAAGCTTACCGCATTTTCTGTAACATCCGGAACTTATAAATTAGGGATGTACTCAAAGTAATTGAGCCAATTTTTAGTTTGCATCTGCTAAAAGATATATGTAATTTAAGCTGGATGACCAAGCATGATCGGTTTAACGGCGAAATACGTTCAACGCATTGACTTGGGCTATCTCTCATACCCATTTCCAAAAATGCTTGATACAGCTGAAGTTATAGAAGTTCTCAAACTCTAAACCAGATGAGGCGGCGAAGACAACGCAACTACAAACCTAAATATAGCAGTCCTAAATCAGTTGTGAAAATCTCTCTCTTTCTTCTCTTGGCTTTCTTGGCGCGGCAGATGCTTCAACGGGGGGAACCCCAACGCTCTTGTGCCTGCGACGGGAAACCCGTATAGGCGCACTGGCTCCGCAACGCACTGCCTCGTCTTGGTGAACCAGCGCGCATGAGGCGTTTTCCCGCCGTAGGCGACTGGTGTTAGCGCAGCGTTAGCGAGGCACGAGCGTCACCCGAAGGGCGGTTCATTCAAAAATAATTTTCACGACTCCTCAACGGATCGCTATATATCTAAGAATCAATCTCAGCTAATTCCATCCAACGTTCAGTTGCCTGATCAATTCCTTGCTTGAGTAATTCTACTTGTTCATAAAGTTTTTGGACTTGAGAGTAATTGCCTGGTGCGACATTAGAGAGTGCTTTCTCTGCTTCTGCTTTCTGTGTTTCGAGTTGAGCTATTTTACCTTCTAGCTGTTCAAATTCACGCTTTTCCCAATTTGAGAGTCCACGCCGCTTTTTGTTTTGCGTCTCTTTAGGTGAAGACTGAGTTTTTTCCGCTTCGACATTTTTCGCTTTTTCTTTACTGCTAGCAGTTTGTTGCTGCTTTTCTTCTTCTGCTTTTTTGTAGTCTAGATAAACTGAATAATTACCGGGATATTGACGAATATAACCATCTTCAAAGGCAAAGATTGTATCTACAGTGCGATCAAGAAAGTAGCGATCATGAGAAACGACAATGACACAAGCTGAAAAATCTTCTAAATAGTCTTCTAACACAGCCAGTGTTTGCACATCCAAATCGTTCGTTGGTTCGTCTAATATTAATACATTTGGCGCACCCATCAAAACGCGCAATAAAAACAATCGCCGTTTTTCACCACCGGAAAGTTTGTTAATTGGCGCATATTGTTGGTTAGGTGGAAACAAAAATCGCTCTAACATTTGGGAAGCTGTAATTTTAGTTCCGTCAGCTATAGTGACAAATTCTCCTTCTTCTTTGATATAATCAATAACACGTTGGTTATCGTTTCCTGCTGTGAGTAATTCTTCTGAATGCTGGTCAAAATAACCAAAATGAATGGTCGTTCCAATTTCCACACTACCAGAATCTGGTTGAATGCGACCTGTAATCATATCCATTAACGTAGATTTACCAGCACCATTGCTACCGATGATGCCAATACGATCTTCCGGACTGAATTCATAAGTAAAATTCTTAATTAAGGTGCGTTCGTTGTAAGATTTGGATATATTCTCAAGTTCAATAACTTTTTTCCCGATGCGACGACTGACTGTGGCAATATCAACTTTACCGTGAGCTTGTTTAAACTCAGTTTGCTGCATGTCTCTGATCCGATCAATTCTGGCTTTTTGTTTCGTACTACGAGCTTTTGGGCCTCTTTTCAGCCATTCCAATTCGCGTCGCAATACACCTTGATGTTTGCGCTGACTACTCACTGCCGATTCTTCAGCTAACGCTTTCTTTTCCAAATAATATGAATAATTCCCTGCGTAGCTGTAAATATCTCCTCTATCAATTTCCACAATACGATTGGTAACGCGATCTAAAAAGTAGCGATCGTGAGTTATCAATAAGAGTCCACCGCGATAACGATTTAAATAACTTTGTAACCACTCAACAGAAAGCGCATCTAGATGGTTTGTTGGTTCATCCATCAGCAATAAATCTGGTTCTGATAGCAAAGCTGTCGCTAAAGCAATCCGCTTGCGATAACCGCCAGATAAAGTAGCGATCGCTGCATTAAAGTCAGTAATTCCTAACTTAGTCAGCATAATTTTGGCATTATTTTCTAAATCCCAAGCACCAGTGACTTCCATCCGCTGCATAACGGTAGAAAGCTGCCCCATCAACTGTTTATCTTCAGGTGTATGAGCTAACTTAGCCGAAAGTTCCTCATACTCACGCACTAAGGACATTTGCTCTTCACTATCAGCGAAGATTTGCTCTAATATTGTCCGATTTTCATCTAAATCTGGTTGTTGGGGTAAGTAGATCACTTTAGAGCCGGAGGTTGTCAAAATTTGACCCCCATCTATTGGTTCTAATCCAGCAATCATTTTTAATAGTGTTGACTTGCCAGAGCCATTAGTCCCAATTAAGCCTACTTTATCAGTAGCATCTAAGCTAAAGCTAGCATCTTTGAGAATTTCCTTGATGCCAAAATCTTTTTTGACTGATTGTAATGTAATTAGACTCATCGAGTTTAGTTAGGTGTTAATTGTTAGTTGTTGGTAGGGGCGGGTTTAATTATCTCATTCGTCCTGTGGAAACGAAAAATATTGTGAAACCCACCCGTACAGTTATAGGTTGTTTGCATAACCATCATCGAGTTTAGTTAGGTGTTAATTGTTAGTTGTTGGTAGGGGCGGGTTTAATTATCTCATTCGTCGTGTGGAAACGAAAAATATTGTGAAACCCGCCCGTACAGTTATAGGTTGTTTGCATAACCATTAATGACTAACCTCTTAAACAAATAAATCCAATGGTAAATGCCCACACAATTCGTTAATACCTTCTTTAGAATAAGACTGACAAGAGACGAGTACACCGCGATGATGTCCTGAATATGAATCGAGATAACACAAGCCATTTTTCCCGTTTAACTTAATATAAACTGGTCCTTCAATAACAGGTAAATTATTTGGTGGTTCGTATCCTAGAGCCAGAGAATAAGTTTTCATAGCGAGCATTCCTTCCTGTGCTGTATCAGCGCAAATGCCCAATATTTGATAGTCGGAAAGGCTAGCAAAAAAAAGTAAAGCCTCACGAATTATACTCTTTTCTGATTGCTTAATTGCTGGTGCAATGTCTACGCAGTTAAATTTATTCAGAATTTTTTTAGCTTCTTGGATAGTGATATTCTTACTTGACATAAATAAATTTCTTAACTATGTTTATTACAATATGAATTTTGGTTATCCCTGTTCTTTGATTGTAGAAGTTTATAGATACGTGAATCTTGCTTACATAGAGTGAAATTCTTCTACCAATCTACCTATTCCTAAATATTTTTTTTCTGAGTAGGGCATTGGCCCTACCAGCATTTTAGGAATCAGATTTATTCTGTACGTTGCCTAGGTTAAACAGGAATGGTACACTGTTGTTAGACTCTCCCATGACCAAAACTTTTGGCATTTGAGCGCCGCCACTCTTCCAAGCTTCAATTGCTTCTTTTTGTAGAACCATCTGTCCCCCTTGGGCTTTCAAAGTCTCAGCCAAAAGTCTTTGAGCTTCTGCTTTACCTTTAGCGCGGTTGACATCTGCTTGCGCTTCTTGTTCAGCTTCCTGCGCTACATAGACGGCTCTTTGCGCTCGCTGTTCCGCGATTTGTTTTTCCTCAACTGCTCTTGCAAATTCAGGAGAGAAAGTTAAGTCAATCACACTAGTATCTAAAACTATTATCCCATATTTATCCAAACGTTGACTTAATGCTATGTCAAAATCGTCCTTCAATTCACTTCTCTTAGTAATGGCTTCCTCAACAGTTCTTCTAGCAGCTGCAATTTTAAAGGATTCTTGCGTTTGAGGTGCGATAATTTTAGCGACGATATTTTCTAACGTCCCTTGTTTCCTTCTTACCTGAACAACCTGTATGGGATCAAGACGAAAGTTAATAGCAAATCTTGCAGTTAATGTTTGCAAATCCTTTGTTGAACTCTCCGCTGGCACTTCAAATTTTTGCACTGTCAAATCGTACACATCTATAACTGAAATAAAGGGCGCTCTCAAGTGAATACCCTCTGTTAAAACGCCATCTCTAGCTTTACCCAATATGCTAATTACACCAGCTTGTCCTGGATTAATAATGAAAAAGGAATTGAGGCTGAGTAGAACAGCGATCGCTACAATAGCTCCCGCCACTATCCCTTGCCAACTTCCCAATTGCTGATTTTTCAACTCCTCATCTCCTTTTTTATATTTGCTAACTCTTGCTTTGTAGTGATACCTTACTCTCGGTACTCATGGTAATATCAGTCTCCCACAACTGCAAACGACCGTGGTTAAAGCATCTGCATCTCATGGATCATCAAGAAGACAATCGCGTTCACTCCATCCCCTCAAGCGCCTGCTTGACTATGGATATCAGTATCGTAATCAAATTTGGCAGGCAACTGCTTGTTCGATCGCCAACAAAATTTTTGACTTGGCACCACCTCTGTTGATTGGCATTGCTGTTGATGTGGTGGTAAAACAGCACGATTCTATCATTGCTCAGTGGGGAGTCAAAGATGTCTTTCAGCAGTTTTTGATTCTCTCGTTCCTGACTGTCGTTATCTGGATACTAGAATCTGTGTTTGAGTATGCCTTCGCCCGACTTTGGCGTAATTTAGGGCAGAATATTCAACACGACTTGCGTCTGGATGCTTACAAACATCTCCAAGAGTTGGAACTAGAATATTTTGAAGAACGCAGTACAGGCGGTTTGATGTCGATCCTCAGTGACGACATCAATCAATTGGAACGCTTTCTAGATGGGGGAGCAAACGACATTCTACAAGTTTTGACAACAGTTGTCATTATTGGTGGTGTTTTCTTTATTTTGGCTCCTAGTGTGGCATGGATGGCAATGTTACCGATCCCATTCATTCTTTGGGCTTCGTTTGCATATCAGGATTTACTGGCACCTCGCTACGCTGATGTGCGAGAAAAGGTAAGTTTGCTCAACTCGCGCTTGGCAAATAATTTGGGCGGTATTACGACGATCAAAAGTTTCACATCTGAAGATTATGAAGCCTCACGTCTAGCAGAAGAAAGTGAAGCGTATCGTCGGAGTAACGCCAAAGCCATTAAACTTTCAGCCGCATTCGTTCCCTTAATTCGGATGTTGATTTTGGTAGGATTTACAGCATTGCTGTTATATGGTGGAATAGCAGCAGTGAATCATACAATGTCTGTCGGTACATACACTGTGTTAGTATTTTTAATCCAGCGATTACTTTGGCCTTTAACAAGATTAGGTGACACTTTTGACCAATATCAACGGGCAATGGCTTCTACTAATCGAGTCATGGATTTGCTGGATACGCCGATCGCAATTCATACAGGCGATCGTCCTTTACCAATTGAGACAGTACGCGGCGAAGTTCATTTTAAAAATGTGACTTTTGCTTATAAAGATAGACACCCAGTCACGAAAAATCTCTCGTTGCATATTCCTGCCGGGAAAACAATTGCCATTGTCGGTTCTACTGGTTCGGGAAAAAGCACTTTAGTTAAGCTTTTATTGCGCTTGTACGAAGTGCAATCGGGCACGATTACCGTAGATGGCATTGATATCCAAAAGTTACAACTCAGAGACTTACGTCAGTGTATTGGCTTGGTGAGTCAGGATGTATTTTTATTTCATGGTACTGTCGCAGAAAACATCGCCTACGGCAAATTGGACGCCTCAGATCAAGAAATCACCAAGGCAGCTAAAATTGCTGAGGCACACGATTTTATCATGCGATTGCCCCAAAAGTACGAAACTATTGTCGGCGAAAGGGGACAAAAGTTATCAGGCGGACAACGACAGCGAATTGCGATCGCCCGTGCTGTCTTGAAAAACCCACCAATTTTGATTTTAGATGAAGCCACATCGGCAGTGGACAATGAGACAGAAGCCGCAATTCAGCGATCCCTGGAACGGATTACTGTAGATAGAACAACCGTGGCGATCGCTCACCGTCTTTCCACCATCCGCAATGCCGACTGTATTTATGTCATGGAATATGGAAAATTGGTAGAGTCAGGAACTCATGAAGAATTGCTAGCAAAAAATGGAATTTATACAAGTCTCTGGCGTGTGCAGTCAGGCTTAAGGTAAATAAAATCCAGTCTCCCATCTTTTTTTCCAATGGGTCATCTCATGTTCGGTAAATAAGTTATAATATAAATCAGAGATAGGTTCGTAGTTGAGCTTTAGCTCTCTTAAGAGTTTGCGAAGACAGCACAACTCCAGACATTATTATAAGTATTCAACCGAACATGAGCCAAGTTAGATCGAGTTTATAAAAATAACTCTATCCAATTGCAGAAAGCTTGTACAAAAATTTGATGGTTGAGTCATTTTGACGCTCCCCAGTTCCTTAACTCTTCCCGTTGACGGGGAGAGTTAAGGAACTGAACTTTTAGCACTTAAGAAGTAAAGTTACTAGTACAGCACGGCGTAAATAGGGCAACCCTCCTGCAGCGCTGGTTCACCATTTAAAATCCCTAAAAAGCAGATTACATCATACTTTTGACCCCTTCGGGGTGACGCTCGTTCCGACGCTCGTGCCTCGCTAACGCTACCGGTGCGCTACCGCCAGTTGCTTTATGCCGGGGAACCCGTCCACCTCACTGGCTCACTTTTGACTTCCACCTTGCGGTACTAGCCGATACAGCTACCAAATGCATCAATTTTTGTATTGACAATGTAAATACGAATAGTTATAATTTTTATATATGGAGTCTCATTTTGTATTAAATGGTATCACTTTCGTTTGGAATGAGGAGAAAGCACGTAGAAATTTACTTAAACACGGTGTGACTTTTCATCAAGCGGCAGAAGCATTTTTCGACCCATTTTTGGTTGTTTTTGATGCAAGTAGGAACGACGAGGAACGAGATGCCATTATCAGAATGGATAATTGCTGGAATGTTTTATTTGTCGTTCATATTACCTTTGAGGATGACGTAATACGAGTTATTTCAGCAAGAATTGCAACGCGCAAGGAGCGAGAAGATTATGAAAATTGAAGCCTTGAAAAAGCGTCTGGACAAAAATCGCCCGATGACTGTTGTAACGCTTCGGATGCCAGAAGATGTCGTAGAAGACTTAAAGCGAATTGCACCTCTACTAGGATTTTCTGGTTATCAACCCTTAATTCGAGCATACATCGGTCAGGGGTTGCGGGTAGATATGGAACGTTTAGAAAATAGTACGGTGACGGCTTTGATTGATAGTTTAAAAAGGCGTGGAATTACTGATGAATTGATTAATGAGGCTTTAAGTGATATAGCAGTTGCCAGGTAGATCAGGACATCAATTAATTATAAAACACGGAAACCAAGGGACAATCACACGCCTGCGAGAATGCTAGAATTGCAGGGGGATATGAAATAGCAGGAGCGTAAGCTAATAGACATCTCTGGAAAACACTTTTAGGTGTAAAATTTATACACATATCTAACCTTCTGACTCAACAATTCGACGTGTGATGATGCGTTTAAGAAGGTAGAAGTACGTACCCTTCGGGGAAGCAAGCTACAAAGCAGCGTCTCCGACAGGAGTTGAATTTTTGGGCGAATCAATACGTTAAGTTGAGTGAATCTGAATAGCTAGCCACCGACGGGAAAAATATCGTCTTTAGTATTGGGAGTTGTTGCCCGCTTTACCACAGGTTTTGCCACCATCCGCATACCTCCTGGTGCTGCTAAAGTCAAACCCCGACGTACAGGGCGCACGGGACGCTTGTTCATTAGGGAAAGTTGAAAGCGCGATAGAATTGTTGCTAACACGAGTTTCATTTCATACTGAGCAAAAGCCATCCCAATACAGCGACGATTCCCGCCACCGAAGGGCAAATACTCATAAGGGGAAAATTGTCTTTCTAAAAAGCGTTCTGGTTTGAACTGCTTTGAGTCGGGATAGACTTCTTGGCGATGGTGCGCTAAGTAGATACTCGGAGCGATGACTGTTCCTTCTGGGAGATTGTAACCCATAATTACCATTGGGGATTTGATAATCCGCACAAAACCACCTGCAACAATGGGGTAGATGCGCAGTGTTTCTTGGCAAACTGCTGTTAAATAGGGTAGTTTAGCAATGAGACTTGGATCTGGGTTTTCACCAACAAAGTCGAGTTCTGCCTGTAATTTGTCACGAACTTCAGGTAAGCGATCGCACCAGTAAAACGCCCATGTCAATGCGGATGCAGTGGTTTCGTGTCCCGCAACCAACAGAGTCATCAACTCATCGTGTAACTCTTCATCCGTCATAGACTCACCGTCTGCATAACGGGCTGACATCATTAAACTAAGGATATCTTGGCGATTTTGGTTTAATTCAGCCCGACGTTCGCGAATGAGTCCATAAATAAGTTCATCTATTTGTCGTCGTAATTGCAAAATTTGTCCCCACGGACTCCATGCACCTAAATCTTTTTGGATGAACGGAAAAAAGAAAGCCATAGACATTAAGGGGGAACCCATGATATCTAGCAATTTTGTCAGCCGTTGGCGAAGTTCTTGAAAACGTTCTCCCTCATCTAAGCCAAACACTGCCCGCAAGATGACGCGGAGGGTGATTTCTTGCATTGATGCTCGAATGTTGAAAGGCTGCCCAATACTCCATTCGTTACTGACTTGCTGCGTAATTTCACTTATTGTCTCACCGTAAGCTCGCATCCGTTCGCCATGAAAAGGAGGAGTTAACAATTGACGTTGGCGCTTGTGGCGGTCGCCATCCTGTAAAATCAGGGAGTTTGCTCCTAGTAAAAATTCTAACCCTTTGTTTGCCCTGCCAGCATCAAACTGGTCCGAAGTAGCCGCAAAAATTTGTTGTAGTGCTTGCGGGTGACTGAAAACGACCATACCAGGACCATTCCGACGCCAGATGGTAAAGTTGTCACCATAAACTTTAGCGAAATCCTCCATGTATTTCAACGGCTGGAAAAGAAATTTCATCCGCCGCAGAAATGTCTGCACTTTTGGACCATCAGGTAGGATGTTAGTTGCTGTCATAGCCACTTGTAGAATTGAATGCTTCTTTATTGTGGCAATTTTAGATGTGATTTGAACGTAGACAGTATTTTGTACAAAGTTGCAAGGGAGCTAGCACGTATGAGGCAGTGGCTCCTGGGTTTATAGTTGTTTTGAAAATCCTGTGCTACTGCGGCAACTGATTTATAACTTTATAGTGAAAATTTTCACTTAACTTGGTTATTAACTAATCTTTGGAGCTTTCCTGGTGTGTTACGAGGTGCTTGAATTACTGAATTTTTTCCAAGGATAATCATGATGCTGTTAACGACCGCATTTATTATATTTATTAATCGTATTTGGTATTGTCGGTCTGCAAAAAGAATTTCCTGACCTCAGTTTACCAGTGATTGTTAGTTTGGCAGTCTGGATATCAGTTGCTTTTGGAGATACGTCTGACACTTCATCAACTATAAAAAATCAGATGTCTATTGAACCTTCATCTAACAAACCAAGTCTAAATATATAGTCAATAAATTCGGGGGTTCTGCACAAAAGAGAGCCCAAAATTGAATTTCATATCTAATGAAATAGAAAATGGAAGCAAGGAAAAGTATTTGATTACACCCTGCTTGCTTTATCGTTCGCAGTTTGAAAATTGTGTCGATTTTTAATCGAAAACTTTGTTGGAGATCAGAAATGAAAAAAGCTTTATTATTTGCCACCGTCGGTCTTTCAATTATTTCCGGAACTGCAGCATATGCTGACTTACCAGGAAAGCATCCTTATTATCTGCATGCGCTCAGTGATTTGCGCACTGCACGCTGGATGCTGGAACATCGCCCCGGCGATGCTGCAGTTAGTCGTCAAGAAGATGTTGCTATTCATCAGATAGATGACACTATTAGGGATATTAAGAAAGCATCTATTGATGATGGCAAAAACCTCCAGGATCATCCAAAAGTTGATGTCCCCAATGATCATCCTGGACGGTTACACAAGGCAGAGGAACTATTGAAGCAAGTGCATTCCGATGTCGGGCGTGAGGAAGACGATCCAATGGCAAAAGGCTTGAAATATCGTTCCATTCAGCATATCAATGCTGCACTGACAGCGACTAAGCGTGCCATTTATGATGCGGAGCATCATAGATAGAGACAGGAGTTGGGGTGAGTATTATGCTCACCCCTTATAGCTATATTCCTTTCACGAGACAAGCATCGAGAACAGTTGCGGGCGCTGCGTATCTTTGCCCTATGTCTTCACGAATACAAATCAGACTAATCAAAAACTTGTTCGCTAAATATTTACGCGAGCAAGTTTTTTGTCTAAACTTACTCAGTATTTTGGGCTATTTATCCTCATCTATTTATCATAAACAATCATTCATTAGATAGATGTAATCAATAAAAAATCTATGTTAATAATCTGGATAAATATAGACTGTCCAATTAAGTCATACATAAACTACGTCAATAACAAATGTCTCTCAAAGAATTACTTATTGTAAAACTGGGAGACTGACATATTTTGTGTTCGAGTAACTACTCCTATTATTTTCACCTCTTTTCCGAGTTTCGGAAATGTAACCTTTGAACTGCTACGTAATTGGGTAAACGGAAAATGAAAAAAATATCATTGTTTCTCCTTAGCAGTATTTTACTGTTAGGTACTGTTGCTTGCAAAGACACCGCGAAGACTTCTGCTAATGCTCCCGATTCAACTCAAGGAAGTACTAATGTACCAGATGCAAAGACAGTTGAGGCCAACAAAGACGACGCCCAAAGCCAAATGCGTAGAAATCAGCTAAATGCTGATATTCGAGCACATGAACAGCGCAATGATGCCTTTAATAAAGGCGGTACAAAGAGAACTGATGCAGCCTTGGCTACAGAAGTTCGCGATAAGTTGGAGGCAAACATACCAGGAAGTCAGCTACTCGTTGACGCCAAAGATGGAGTAGTGACTATATCAGGAGATATTTTTCATTCAGAGAATATGAAAAAGATAGAACTGGCAAAGCAGATAAAAGGTGTTAAGAGCGTAATAAATAATGTAAAGGTTGTTCAACCTAAGACTAAAAGCTAAGTACAAGATTTCACATGTTCGTAGCGTCTTATTCGCCTCTTCAAGCTTTACCAGAAGGTGATTCAAGTCGTTACGGATTTATGAAATGCTGTACTTAGTCGGGTCAACTAGGGCTTCAAGTAGAGAAAACTAGTTTTTCCGCACGAAGCCCCCGAATTAAATTTGGGGGTGTTGACATTCGGTATTCTTCACAGCAGGAAGGGAGTAGTTTTGAGAAATTTCAATCTCCACTAGCCTTAAAGTTAGGAGCAAGATAGATAATTAGCATTTACCCAACCTTCTAACCCATTGATATTATTGTTTGGTCCTCCTAAGACGCGCACATAAGACCAAATACCTTGTGATTTGATTGGCTGAACGACATTACCGTTATCTAGTCCTGCTCTAGATTTTCCATCTGGTGTAAAGCGAAGTGCCAACTGCCCAGTTTGAATACCAGTTACACTGCAAGATCCTGTAGCTGCACTTCCCTGTTGTAGTCTAACTTGACTTTCATGGATATACCCAGAACTACCACAAATATTGGTTTTATACCACTCGTTCCTGTAACCATAAACATCTATAGTTTTTGCTGAAGTGACCGTACAAAGTACTTCACCGTTTGGCTTCACCCTAACATTGGATGGGGGATCAAAAACAACAGCCGATACAGATTGGGCGTTCACTAAAGGTGCTTTGAAAAAAAAGGAAATAGTACTTATCAAAGTAATACTCACACTAGAAAATAGTCTTGCTTGAATAGTTGTCTTCATCTTTTTTTTGATTTTTTATGTGATGAATATAACATGTATATATATTTTTGGAAACAATATTTTTAGGGGCGGGTTTAATCTCATAACTGATTACTAAAAACGAACAATGTGTCAAACCGCCCCTACAGTTGTTCGCTGTTGCAAGTATAGCCAGGACTACAAGCGAACACCAAGCACGTTCATACTGGTTTTATGTGAAGATTTTGCAAAGAAAATCCCTTGTTGCTACTTTCAAGTTATGAAATTAAAGCTAAGACACACCAATCATGCTTCAGCCCGTTAAGTAAAGCAGTGTTTATCTATGCCATATTTACTTACTTTTAAAAATTCTTTGTATTCTCTCATCAATAGCGACGTGCAAAATGATATGACAGTGTAGACGTTTGATCTACAAGAGGTTTGTATGCGTACATTTTCTTACTGGTTTGATAAACTACAGCACAGCATACGTAGCATAACAGCTTTGGGCTTACTGTGTGTAGTTTTGGTGTGGTCATTTCCTGCACAAGCCGCGACTACTCGCGTCAGTTCGCGGATGGAAGAACAGATTTTACAAGTTATCCGTAAACACCCAGAAGTCCTGATCGAGTCTGTTCAAGCTTACCAGCTGCAACAACAACAGCAGCAACAGCAGAAAGTACAGCAAGCACGGCAGGCATTTATACAGGAATTAGAAACCAATCCTCAAACAGTCATTGGTGATTCTCCCATTACTGGAGCTGCTGAGTCAAAAACTGTGCTTGTAGAGTTCTCGGACTTTGAATGTCCCTATTGTGCTAAGGCACATGAAACCTTGAAAAAGTTGATGGAAAAATATCCTGATCGATTCAAACTCGTCTACAAACATTTCCCTTTGTTTAATATTCATGCCGAAGCATTACCAGCAGCACGATCTGCTTGGGCGGCAATGCAGCAAGGACATTTCTGGGAGTACCAAGACGCATTATTTAGCCAACAAGATAAATTGGGGGAAGCGTTATATATTGCTACTGCTAAAAAATTGAATCTGGATTTGGATAAGTTCAATAGTGATAGAAATCTTGCTGACGTCTCGATTCAAAAAGACTTTCGTCTTGCTGAACAATTGGGGCTTTCTGGTACACCTTTCTTCATCCTTAATGGGCAAGCTCTCACTGGTTCAGTTCAGTTAGCCGATTTTGAAAAGATTTTGGCACTGGCTGATACAAAGCCAGAAGTCAAGACTCAAGAGTCTGCAAACGAGAATCAGCAGACAGGAGACGAAAGTCAGAAGTCAGCAGACGTGAGTCAAGAGTCTCCCGAAAAAAGTTAGGAAGGAGTAAGGATACAGGCAGGCAGAGGTGTGTAGGGGCGGGTTTCATAGAAAGAACATTGAGTGCAAACACGGGGATCTGATAAAACCCACCCCTACAGGAGTCATATCATGTCCGGTTAATTAACCAGAGTTATTGTTGTAAATACTGAAACTCACCACGCCAGTCGCCCACGGCAGGATAAAGCCCCCTGAAGCGCGGGGAGGGTTTCATAGATATTTAGGTTATGCTACCGGACATGAGATCAAGAGTGAGGATTTATGAGTTATAACTTATAAATTAAACTTCTTAATTCCAAATCCCATTACCTATTACCCAATTTATGCATCGAATGGTATGGGTATTGACTCCCATCATCTTTCTTGTTTCATCGTGTGATGTAATTTTTCGTGAGAATCCTTTTGTGCATCTACCTCCGGAACAAACTGAAGTGCCATTAACCGGGAAAAATCTTTCGCGGTTGGAACAACAGGTGATTGTAGAAATGAATAAGGCAAGAACAAAACCTGCTGCTTTTGCTGTTGTATTAGAAAATTATAGGCGGCGCTTTGAAGGTAACCGAGTCAAAATTTCTAGTCATCTTTACTTGCAGACAACAGAAGGGGTAAAAGCGGTGGATGAGGCGATCGCTTTTCTGAAGTCAGTTCATCCTGTGGGATCTCTGGTTGCATCCAAGGGGTTGTCTTTGGCAGCTCGAGATCATGTTAAAGATCAAGGAGTCAAAGGTATCATCGGTCACTATGGTAGCGACAAAAGCGACCCCTTCAAGCGTATGAGCCGTTACGGAAATTGGAAAGTTATTGCTGGGGAAAATATCAGCTATGGTTCTAATACGGCACAGGATATTGTTATGCAGTTAATTATTGATGATGGTGTGCCCGATCGCGGTCATAGACACAACATGTTTAACCCAGCTTTTAAGGTAGCAGGAGTTGCTTTTGGGATTCACAAAACTTATAGGCAGATGTGTGTGATTGACTATGCTGAAAAATATGTAGAAAATTCGTAAGTTCAACAGATGAGCGATCGCCAAAGTTATACTTCTTCCTTATCCTTACACCTCAACGTTCAAGGTCAAGGCTTCCCAATTCTTTGCTTACATGGTCATCCCGGTTCTGGTTCTAGTCTCTCTGTCTTTACCAATCACCTTTCAAAACGTTTTCAAACTATTGCTCCAGACCTGCGAGGATATGGCAAAAGTCGCTTTCATGAAAAATTTTCCATGAATGACCATTTAATTGACTTAGAGACGCTTCTAGACCGCTTTCACATCGAAAAATGTTTGGTATTAGGATGGTCTTTAGGTGGGATTCTGGCAATGGAACTGGCACTCAAATTACCACAACGCATCACTGGGCTAATTTTAGTAGCGACAGCTGCCAGGCCGATAGGTAATCATCCACCCATAACTTGGCAGGATAATCTCTACACTGGGATTGCCGCACTCTTAAGCTGCATCCAACCAAATTGGCAGTGGAATATTGATAATTTTGGCAAGCGATCGCTCTTCCGCTACCTAATCCAACAACACACCCCCACAGCTTACCGCTATATTGCTACCGTTGCAGTGCCAGCCTATTTGCAAACCTCTAAAATGGCAACCAACGCACTCTACACCTCGATTCAAGCTGGGTACAATCGACTTACAGATCTACATCAAATTCAATGTCCCAGTCTGGTACTTGCTGGTGCGCAAGACCGCCACATTACAGCTGATTCTAGCTTAGAAACATCTCGGCACTTAAGAAACTGCGATTGGCAATGTTACTCCAACACTGCCCACCTCTTTCCTTGGGAAATACCCAACACAGTCTTAGATGATATTGATCAATGGCTTGAAGAACACCCGCAATTCTCTTGATATGGTGTAAACGATTCTTCTCCAGATGTTAACCTGGAGAACGATAATAGCCTTTTGACTGTTAAGCTATCACACACTGCACACTTTTTCATAAGGGTCGTCCTGAGTCACAGAACGACAGTCGTCTTAATGAAAAAGTGTGCTTGTACGTGCAGTCTTCTAATTACATTTGACCACTAAAGACTGGCTTTACTTTGCGGTCAATCTTTTCCCCCAAGTCATCAGCAATTGTGAGAACATTTGGTTTACAGCGCTTAACATTAATAGCAATTCCTTGGGCTCCTTCTTGCTCCAAATCGTCAACGTAACCTTTGATTGACGATTTAGCATCAGCTGCATTCAGGAATGGTCCAAAGTAATAAGTGCATTGGGGGTTTTGCGTCACAATTTCTACCCACCAAGCTAATCCTATGTTATTTAAAGCATTTATCAACAGTTCTTTAACGTTATCCAAAGTGCTTTTCATGGTTTTCGTCTATTTCTAAATTTCGTATGTGGTGTTAAACGGAATTCTGTCATCTTTTCATCTTCACATTTCTTTATACTCTTTTACTCTGTTTTTTTCAACTAATTTTTTATTTATCGAAGTATAGGGTGTTGATCCAGCGTTGGCGATAAATTTCATACAGTGCCATCCCAGCTGCTACAGAAGCATTCAAGCTAGGAGTTTTCCCGGTGATTGGAATTGACACTAAGACATCGCAAGAGCGTTGAGTTAACATACTCAAACCTTCGCCTTCAGAGCCTACTACCAAAACAATAGCACCACTAAAATTCACTGTATGTAGTGGTTTGCCAACAGAAGCAGCAGTACCGTGAATCCAGAAGCCTGCACCTTTTAATTGTTCTAAAGCGCGGTTTAAGTTAACCACTCTGGCTACAGGAAAGTTTTCCAAAGCACCAGCAGCAACTTTCATCACTGTGGAAGTGATGCCAGATGCTCGACGTTGTGGGATCACCAATCCTTGTGCGCCGATCGCCTCTGCAGAGCGAATAATTGCCCCCAAGTTATGGGGATCTGTAATGCTATCAGCCACCACTATGACTGGAGCATCTGTTACAGATTTTGCTTGGGTAATTAATTCGTCTAATTCGACGTAGTCATAAGGGGCAATTTGCGCCGCCACACCCTGATGATTTGCTTGCTCAGTAATTTGATCTAAACGCTTAGGTTCAACTTCGTCAATGAGTGTGCCGTTTTCCTTTGCTTGTGAGACTAAGGAGTGAAAACGCGAGTCGTAGCGCAGGCGGGGAGTAATCCAAATGCGGTTGAGACGACGCTGGTTTTCTAACGCACTCAAAACTGGATAGCGACCGTATATGAGATCAGTATCCTCTTCTTTTGGTTTACTAGAGACAGTTGGGCGAGAAAACTTAGGTGAGGGCCTATCGCCAGTAGACTTGGTAACAATACGCTTAGTCTTAATTTTTAAGATAGGCATACTACTCGTTTCGCCATTCGTCTTGATTTTTCTTGGTTTATTTGGCATGTTCTTGGGTGGATATTCTACGCAGGTATCCCGATTTACTTGATTTACAAAGCACCTGCTGTACTGATGAAGACTATCGTCGGGGGATCACACTACTTTTCAAGATGTAGTTGTTGCAACAGTTCGGTTAAGCGGTGAAAATCTGTAATATATAGGTAGCCAATTAAAGTTTCTAAACTAGTTGCTTGTTGATACGTTTCGGGATCGACACGCTTAGGACCTTTTGTGGCAGCATTGCGACCTCGCCGGACAATTTCCAACTCGGTATTCTTTAAATGAGGACGGAGCGATTCCATGATTTTAGCTTGTGCTTCTGCTCTCACCTGCGCGACTACTAAATGGTGATAAGTGTCTAGTCTTTGCGGTGGTAACAAATAAAACATTCTGACATACAGTTCGTAAACTGCATCTCCCAAGTAGGCTAAAGCAGTTGGAGATAGCTGTTGTAGTTGATTCTGGGAAATATGAAGAGATAATTGCTCTATGGTTGCTTTCAGTGGTTGACACCTAGATAAATCAGGGTCATGAGTTTCACATGGTGCATCTAGTAGCTCTTTCTCCTTTGATTTCACAAGTTCATCGTGCCTCACTGGCTACATTTGGGTGGCTGTCTTCGGAGTTTTTTGTCTCCGATAACGACCGTGCAGGTTTACTGTACATAAGCAGCTAAAAAAGTCGCTCTTTAGATTTTAGCTTTTTAATTATGTTTGAAATTTATAATTTTTGTTATCTTTTTATAAAAATTTAGCTATCCAGTAAATATCGGATAGCTAGATTCGTCTTTTAGCCCCAGCACTCAAGACTACTTAACATTTTCCAGAGCCGCTTCAACTGACGGTTGCAGGGAGAGAAATTTCTCTAAGCGAACAAGCTTGACCGTTTGAGTTACACGAGCGTTAGTGACAATTTGCAAGGTCCCCTCAGCAGTTTGAGCATGTTTGGCTATTTGCACCAGTGCACCTAAGCCAGAGCTATCAACAAAGTCAATTTGTGATAAATCCAGAATAATATGCTTTGGTCCCTCATCAATCTTGCTGCTGAGGACCTTACGAAATGTCGGCTCAGAAAAGGCGTCTAACAAACCTGTGAGGCGGAACAGCTGACAGTTATCTCTAGCTTCACGAGTGCCTCTCAGGCTTACAGTTAGATTCAGTGGCTCAGCTATAATTCCCTCCTCATTTTTTCCTCATAGTTATGGTAAACGCTCAAGTATATATGGTTTTTATGCCTCTTGTCTATAACCTACGAAGAAAAAGAACCCTACTCTTTTCGGGAAGCTCGCATTTCTTGAATAAACTCCTCAAAAAGGTAATCAGCATCGTGAGGACCGGGACTAGCCTCTGGATGATACTGTACGGAGAATACAGGGAGGGATTTGTGTCTTACCCCAGCAACAGTCTGGTCGTTTAAGTTCAGGTGGCTAATTTCTAAAACAGAGGTAGGCAAGGAATCCGGATTGATCGCAAAACTGTGATTCTGGCTTGTAATCTCGATTCTTCGTTGTAAACCAGCTGGCTGATTTAAACCCCGGTGACCAAATTTGAGCTTGAAGGTTTCAGCTCCCAGCGCATGAGCTATAATTTGATGTCCCAAACAGATCCCAAACATCGGTTTTTCACTGACAATGAGATTCTTGGTTGTTTCCACAATCCCTTCGGCGACAGCAGAAGGATCACCAGGACCATTAGAAAGAAAGATCCCATCAGGATTATATTTGAGAATTTCCTCGGCTGTTGTATCCGCAGGAACGACAATAATCTGACAACCATAACTCGCCAAACGGCGTAATATATTGCGTTTTACACCAAAGTCAAGGGCCACAACAGTGAACTTTTCTCCCGGTTTTGCGGAATTGTCTTGTTCAATAAATTCCCAAACTGGGTTGGTGGGATCTGTCCATTTATAAGTGCTTGAGGTAGTCACTTCGGGAACCAGATTCAACCCCTTCATGCTTGGGGCTGCTTGTACTTTTTCTAATAAGTCAGCTTCATCAAGAATCTCCGTGGAAATCCCGCCGTTCATTGCTCCAAAAATGCGAATTTTGCGGGTGAGGGCGCGGGTATCGATCCCGTAGATCCCAGGTATTTGATGCTGTTTCAGGTAACTTGGTAAAGATTGCGTTGATCGCCAATTACTTGGGTTGTGACAAATATTCCGGGCGATCGCTCCTCTAATTTGCGGTCTCACTGACTCTTCATCTTCTTGATTGACGCCTGTATTCCCCAATTCCGGGTAAGTAAATACAACTATCTGACCACAGTAACTGGGATCTGTCAAAACTTCTTGATATCCGGTCATTCCAGTATTAAAGACCACCTCTCCAATTGTGGTTTTGGCTGCACCAAAAGACCAACCGCGATAAGTGGTTCCATCTGCTAGAACAAGCAGCGCAGGTATTGCGTCAGATAGGGGCATAAGTGTTGATTGATGGTTGTGAGTTATTTGTTGAAGGTTGGTAGTTGTTGAAAAGTCGATTGATGATTGTGAGTTGGTGGTTGTCAAAAATAACCACTATCTATATAACCATTAATCACTGACCACTATCTACTAACCCTGCTCGATACTGCGGACAATAATTATGCCATGAATTGATTAATTTGACATAATGAAGAAGAATGCCTTCTTAAAAAGACGAATCTTTAAAGAATAATTGCTCGTGGTACTAGATCAGGAAGGCGATCTATTGATAAAATTATCATAAGTAAATGGTAGTAACAGCACTTTTCTCTTTGGAGGATGAGCGACAGTAATTTTAATGCCCTCATCCTAATTGTGGTACAATCATGATATGCACAAAATGCTTTGATGGTACTTATCCACAGTATACAGAGCCGATAGTAGGTAGGTAAGAGCGTTTATCCAGGAAACAGGATGCAGGTACTTCTAAGAGTGTCGCGCGTAAAGCAATTCTCCTGAATTGTTAATTGCAACTGCGCTATCGCTTAGTGTATAAAGGAAAGATGTATAGATAAATACAGGAATTCTCCGCATTCAAGGCGCATACCTATGAGATTGAGGGAATTGAATGTAATATCCAATATCAGCAGTCGGCTGTAGATGCCCGTAGACCTGCGCTGCGCGGCTTCCCACAGGGTAAGCTTAATAGCGATCGGGAATGCATTACAAGAATTATGCCTCAGTCTTTTTTATCCCGTGCAGTGCTAATTTTTTTGTCAACTACACTAGCAGTTTTGACAGTGGCTTGTGGTAGAGACAAACAGATTACTATAACTAAAATTGATGAACAGCCAGTAGCGCTCACAGACAAAAGCGCGGCATCTCCTATAGACGCATCTGTCCCATCAGTTAAATCAGCAAGACTATCACCGGAAATTGACTCAAATTATTTTGAACAGGGGTTAGATAAAGCAATTAGTGCTTTTAGTATCAGTCAATCTGCTCAATCGACAGAAGATTGGAATTTAGTGGCAAATCAGTTTATAGAAGCGATCGCACTTATGAACAAAGTGTCTGTCAATAGCCCTTACTACCCTAACGCCCACTCCAAAATTCTAGAATATCAACGCCAAGTCAGGCTAGCCGAACGGAAAGCTGCCCCTTCTGTATATTTACAGCCAAGAATAGAACCAAAGAAGATTGTCACTACCGTACCCAAAGCCTATCTTCGACCGAAAGTCGCACGGGAGCAACAAACAATTGTTTGTGAAAGTATTCGTGCGCTTAACTCTCACCAATGTTCTCATATAACACTGAAAGAAAAACAGCCACAAACATCGTCTGTTTTGCCAACACCCGAACAATTTAACCTTCAACCGGAAGTTGTGAGTGTCCCAATTAAACGGCGAGTCGGTGGAACGCCGATAATTGAAGTTACCTTCAATGGCAATCGACATTTCGAGATGATTTTAGATACCGGAGCAAGTGGCACGGTTATTACTCAGGATATGGCAGCTGAATTAGGCGTTGTACCAGTAGGGAGAGCTCAAGCAAACACAGCAAGTTCCAAATCTGTGGAATTTCCCATCGGCTATATTAATTCAATGGAAGTTGGTAAGGTGATTGTTCATAAAGTCGCAGTGGCGATCGCCGGAGAGGAACTTGAGACAGGGCTTCTGGGTCACGACTTTTTCGGTAACTATGATCTCACCATTAAACGCAATGTCGTAGAATTTCGTCCACAGGCAACCTCTCAGACCAATTCTACTAAAATCCCGATTTCAATGCCTGAAGGACACCGCTATGTAGAATTTCCCTGACTTTACTTAATGACCTTGTGGATAGATGACACGGATCTCCGGCAATGTCACGAAAAAACTCTCCTTTCACATCAGTATATTGTTTGCGTTCATCTCCATTTAGGATACAACCAAATATTCCTTCCTCCCGTCCCAGCCTCAAAGGATACGTACAGACAGCGGGCATAACTCTTATCAGCATTAAATTTCAAAACTTCATCATTAAAATTTTTCAGGTGAAAATTTTTAATAGTCGTGAGGGGTGTGTCCCCCTCGGCAAATTAACAAACAATGCCATAGGATATCATCATGTCGATCTAAGTTAATGCATTAAGCATATGTACTGCTTTCTTAGCATTAAATACAACCACATAGTTTTGTGTTGGCGTAACTTGAGAAAAGTTTTGATGCCATATTTATGCTGTAGTTATTTAAAGTTAACCTTGTCTTAACCTCAATTTAACATTCAAACTGTTAACCTATTACTAATTCACTTTTTGCTGCAACATTTGAACCCCCCAAAATCTGTAATTTATGGAGATTGGGGGGGTTATCTTTTATTTGCACTTTGCACGTTTGACTCAGGCTGGGAATAAGGAATGGGCAAGAAAAACCCAGTGAATCGATTACTGATTACTAATTAGCGATCCCACCAGAAAAAATATGCATACTGTTGGAAAGAGTAGTATATCAGCTTATTTGCTCGATAAAGTGGCACCATTAGCCAACGAAATAGATAGCAACCCAGAAGCTCTGCTTCATGCACTCAAGGGGCTTGGAGAATTAGGTGTTCTCGCGCTTCGAGTTCCGCAAGATTGGGGTGGAAAAGAAATTACGGAGACGTTTGGCAGCTTTCAAGAATTGGTAGCCCGGTATTCTGGAGCTTTAGCTTTTCTACAAACTCAACACCAGAGTGCGGCAGCGATGCTTGTTGCTAGTACTAATTCCTCTCTCCAACAAGAATACCTCCCTCATATGAGTTATGGTAAAGTTTTAGTGGGTGTTGGCTTTTCCCAAATACGACGACCAGGCAAACCATCAACTGTTGCTGTACCTGTCTCGTCCGGATATCAACTAGATGGGGAAGTTCCTTGGGTGACAGGATGGGGTTTTTTTAACGACTTTATTGTCGCTGCTACATTGCCTGATGGTGGTGCTGTTTTTGGTATGGTGCCTTTTCAAGAAACACATCAAGACTCAGGAGGAAGCATCACATTCAGCACCCCCGCTCAACTAGCAGCAATCACATCAACTAATACAGTCACGGCTTCCTTGACTCACTGGTTATTGCCGAATGAACGTGTTGTTTACATTAAGCCTGCTGGCTGGATTCACGAAAATGATCAAAAAAATGTCCTTCATGCGACTTCTTTAATCATCGGATGTGCTTTTGCCGGTTTAGATATTATCGAATCTGCCGCACGCACTAAATCGCTGCCTTCGATCACGAGTGCATTTGAGTCTCTTCTACAGGAATTGAATGATTGCCGAAGTGCGATAGCACTTGTACAACAACATGTGCCTTCTTCAGAACGCCTGCAACTGAGGGCTTGGGTTATTGAGTTAGCAACACGAATTGCTCATGCCGCGATCACCGTTTCCAGTGGCGCGGCCAACTTTCGCCATCATGCTGCCCAACGGGTATACCGCGAGGCACTAGTATACACCGTCAGCGGTCAAACTCGCGATCTGATGGCAGCGACTTTGGAGAGGTTAACACGCCCGAGTTCTGAGAATAAATTCCGGCAAAGATAATTGCCTATCACCTCTTGTTAGAATGTTTCAGCAGATGAAAAGAAACTGAGCTAAGTATATGTTTAAGGGTATTCAAGCGATATTTTTTTTCGTCAATGATGTTGTTGCAGCTGCTCAATGGTACAGCGACATGCTAGATCTACCTATTAATTACTTCTATGTATAAAATGAAATACGGGGAGCATCCATTGAGATTGGCAACATTGAAATGTTTTTCCATCTTGCAGATGAAAAAATGAGTCCTGGAAATGCTGGTCAAGTAGCCTATTGGCGCGTAGATAACTTCGAGCAAGCACTACAGCATGTCCAAAAACATGGTGCTAGACTTTATCGAGGTCCAGTGACAATTGAGGGCAAACAAGAAATTTGTCAAATGTGGGACCCATTTGGAAATCTTTTTGGTATGCAAGGTGTAAGCACAGGATCATCGTAGCAGAAGCAACCGAAAAACTACTTGCACAATTAGAAACGCTCACAAATGTTGAGTAAAGGTAAGAAGTTATTACTCTCTGGGTAACAAGCGCCTCAAGGTGTCTGGTAATAAACGTTCTAAAAAAAGCTCAATATTCCTACTATTGCGTTGATATAAAGTTCCTAAATAGATCGTAAATAATCCCAAAACTGTTAGCGCAAACGGAAATAAGATTGCATTGTGAAAGACGTTGTAAGCGAGATGTCCTAGATAACCAAAGACACCCATTCCCCCAAAAACAATAAAAACTTTTCGTTTTAATAATACCGACAGCAACATTAACCCTAAATTAATTAAACAATAAATAAATTTTTGAAATTCATTACTGTCTCCCATTAAAGTTAGACCAAACCAAAAGGCAAGTAATCCAAACAAATATAGCCAAAAAGAATAATCTCCATCGCGTCTACGAGTGCGGATATCTACTAGATAAGCGATAACAATACAAGCAATACCAAACCACAGGGAAACTAATAGTCGTAGCTGCCAAGTGTACGTTTTTTCACCAAACAATAATGGTGTGATATCCATAGACATGAAATATAGCGAAAAGGCGATGGGAGCAGTTAAAAAGGGAAAACGCACAAACTTGATGGCAACTAAACCTGCGATAATAGTTCCTAACTCCATCAAAAACCAACTGCCTTTAATCCAGATATAAAAATCTTGATATGTACCGGGGTCACCTTGAGTCCAAAAACCTGTTGTACGTTGCAGTCCGTAAATTGCTAAAGGAGTCAAGGAAACTGCAATGGTAAATAGCAAACCTCCGGGAGTTTTCATCTCTTGTTGCCGCCAGAGATTACTTCCTGCAAGTACAAAGCACAAGGCATAAATGCTGGCTAACAAAAAAAGCCCACTGCCACCAAATGATTCCCATGCTAATGTCATGAACCAAGTCATGGCTGAGATAACAATTAACGCCCCAAAGTAAAAAGCGATATTGGAAAAATTAAATTGCGGACGTTTGCTGTTACGCTGAGAAAGTGCATTCCATAACGCATTGGCTTGTTCTGCTGTAATTAAGCCTTGGGAAACCGCCCAATCTAAATCTTCCTGATAAATTTTCATAGTCATTTATCTTGACTAACTCAACTCAATTATGACTTTTCTTTAAGAAATAGTCGAGATTTTGTGCCTATTTTTGTTTGCTCCTGTTTGTCTCCTAGAACTTTCTGTGTGATTATTCCATCAAAGTTTTCTCTTGTTGGTTTTGAAAACTCTAGGATCTATTATGATTCAGATTTACGAAACACGGTCATGATTTAATACAAAATTTCCGCAACCATTTTGCCTATAACCCTTGAAATAGCATTAACTTTTGGTAAGTTATAATTCACAATTTGGTCATCCAAGGGGTAAAAGCACACTTGGGTTGCTCAATACTGTCTCAAAGTGAATCAGGGATTGAACCAAATCCTCCTCCTCCAGGAGTTTCTATTACAAAAATATCCCCTGGTTCCATCTCAACTGTTGCAGTACTGTCTAAATTTTCCTGAATTCCATTTTGACGCTGTATCCAGTTGCGTCCCACAACTCCAGATCCGCCACCATCTAATCCAAGCGGAGGAACAAGGCGATGCCCGGAGAGAATATTGGCTGTCATTGGTTCGAGAAATTTGATGCGACGGATAACTCCATTGCCGCCTGAGTGTTTTCCTTTGCCTCCACTATCGGGACGAAGACAAAAACTTTCTACTAGCACAGGATAACGAGATTCTAAGACTTCAGGATCTGTCAAACGGGAATTAGTCATGTGTGTTTGCACGGCATCAGTCCCATCAAAATCAACCCCTGCCCCAGATCCACCGCAGATGGTTTCATAATATTGATATTGCTGATTACCAAAAGTAAAATTATTCATTGTTCCTTGAGAACCAGCCATGATACCCAAAGCACCATACAAAGCATCAACAATGGCTTGAGAAGTTTCCACATTACCCGCCACCACTGCTGCTGGGTAGGTTGGGTTCAGCATACAGTCTTCAGGAATAATGATTTCTAGAGGTTTCAGACATCCGGCGTTGAGAGGAATACTATCATTAACCAGAGTTCGGAAGACATATAAAACAGCAGCTTGAGTAACGGCTTTGGGGGCATTGAAGTTACTGTTGAGTTGTGCGGATGTTCCAGTAAAATCAATAGTAGCACTGCGATTTTCTTCTTGAATTGTCACTTCAACTTGAATTTGCGCTCCATTATCCAAATTATAGATAAATGAGCCATTGGTGAGATGGGCGATCGCTTTCCTGACTGACTCCTCAGCATTGTCTTGGACAAATTTCATGTAAGCTTGGACAGTATCAAGTCCGTATTGTTCAACCATTTTCTGAAGTTCAAGAACTCCCTTCTCATTAGCAGCAATTTGTGCTTTGAAATCAGCGATATTTTGCTCTGGGTTACGGGCAGGATAGCGATGATTTAAAAGTAACTCTCGTACTTGAGTTTCCCGAAAATTTCCCTGTTCAACTAAGAGAAAATTATCAAACAGAATTCCTTCCTCAACGACAGTAGTACTGTCGGGAGGCATAGAACCGGGACTAATGCCACCGAGATCAGCTTGGTGTCCCCGAGAAGCAACAAAAAAGAGGGGAGTGGGGGATGCGGTATTTTCTCCACTGTCAAGAAACACCGGAGTAATTGCAGTGACGTCAGGAAGATGTGTTCCTCCGTTATAAGGATTGTTTGACAGGTAAACATTTCCCGGTTTTAGAGTGTCGCCCTTGTCATTAACTAGACTCCGCACACTTTCACTCATCGAGCCTAAATGTACGGGAATGTGAGGAGCATTAGCAACTAATAATCCAGAAGAATCAAAAATAGCACAGGAAAAATCCAGGCGTTCTTTGATATTCACTGATGCTGCTGTATTTTGGAGAACAATCCCCATTTGTTCAGCATTAAATTGATAAAGGTTTTTGAATATTTCTAAGCGAACGGGATCGGGTTGAGATGTTATGTGCATTTTTGATTCCTTGTATTTTCAATTCTTGGTTACTAATGGAAAAAATAGTTTACCCTGTCGAGTATCGAATTATTTAACGTCACATTACACCAGAAAAATCTTACTGACACTTTTTTAAAGGCAAAGTGTTTTTTTATCCGTTGAATCTACCAACGGAAGGTAACCCTATCGTTTATGTTTGGTACAATTAAGAAAAAGGTTGTTGTCGAGCTGTTTCGTATTAACGCAGAAAATCCAGGTTATTATTTAGCAGATTTACTGGAACGCAAATATTATTACTGTGGTTCCAACTGGGAAAATGTCAGGAAAACCCTCTTGAGCCTTGAGGTTAGGTTGATCCAATAAAGAGTTAGTCTGTTGTGTGCGATGACGCATCTATAGTCTTGAAATACGGTGCTTGGGGTGATCGCTATAATACACTCTAAGAAAACAACATAACACGATACCGCTGTGGTCAAGGGTATCGTAATTGTTTCATCTACTAAAGCAATTGTCTGAGTTCCTCAACTGTATCTACAGTCTTGATAGCCTGCTGAATTGCTTTTAATCTCTGTAGCTCGGTAATTTGAGTAATGATTGGCATCAATTCTAAACCAGGATTACCAAATTTTATCTCCAAAACCAATTCAAGACCCGAAAATAATTCCTCTCGCCTTCCCTGTTCTTCACCACGGGCTACTCCTTCACGTAAAATTTCTTGATACCAAGGTGATTCGCGCAATACAGTCATATCCCACCTCATGATTTCCTGAACTAAAGCACTTTCTAGTACAAACGTAGCAAAAAAAGCTAAAACTGTTTCAAGTTCGTTTAATTGTTGATCAGCACGCAATATTTGTAGTGCTTCTCGAATGATTGGCTCATTTTCACCACCCTTGAGAATCGGTACAAATGGAAGCAATGACGGTAACGGTTGTTGAAAGGCAACATTCACATCCACCTCCCACAGGTTAATGACGCGATAATCTTGGGTTGCACATAAACCAGCAACATTTGATTCATATCTTGGCAGTATTTTGACACTATCTGTTTTCAGAATATTGATCAGTACAGGGTATGTTGGTAAATTATACTTTTCTTCTGCTAGCCCCGCGTATGCACGCATTCGGCGCGGCATTTTGGATGTGTAGCGTAATTGTAATTCGTTGAGAACTAGAAATTCTCCTTCTTGGGGACTCTCCACGCGAATTAAAACATCACTTTCTCTACTTATCCATTGAAACTCGGAGTTGAGAATTTCGCCGACTGTGATATCTGGAATCTGCGTCACCCACCTCACCCAGTTATTGGGTGCAAGGCTGATTAAACGTTTGGTGCTGACATCTACGGGTTTTGACATTAGGGTTTAAATCTACTTGAAGAAACATAGGGAGTAGAGAGTGGTGATTCATATTGAGTTTCACAAGCATTCTCTAATAAAGCCTTTGTAAAATTAAATGATTGCGTTCTGTTAACCTTGCTTCCCAATTAGGTTCCACAACAATCGTACTAATTTTTTCGACAATGATCGCAGGTCCAATAAGACTGTCTTCTGGTTGTAAATTCTCTCGTCGATAAACGGGAGTATCATGCCATTGATCGCCAGTAAATACTTGTACTGTCTCGACAGATATGGGAGCTTCATCTAAAGTCCGGGTACGAGTCACTAAAGGTTCCTCAGGAGTCTCCATTTTTTGAATCACTTCCACTGAAGCAGATTCAACAATTAAAATTTTCTCTGATTGAATGAAACCATAGCGAGATTTATGTTCAGCTTCAAATTCTTCTCGCATGACTGCCACGTCTGATGTGAAATCTATAGTCAAGGTAGAGTTAGTCCCCTGATATTTTAAATTAACTTTTATCACAATGTCCTCTTCACGGAAGTCAACGTCACACCCTTCGGAAGGGAGAGATGTAGTCCCTTGTAGTTCAATTCTCGCTTGGGTTTCTAAAGACTCAATCAACTGTATTAATTGTGAGATTGATGCTTCTGTTAAAGGCACCTCTACTCCCCCAACTCTTGTTGCCCGGACATCTGCTAATCCCATTCCATAAGCAGAGAGAACTCCAGCATAAGGATGCAAAAATATCTTTTTCATCCCTAAAGTATCGGCAATTAAACATGCAACTTGTCCACCAGCTCCACCAAAACAACAAAGCACATATTTCGTGACATCATAACCGCGTTGCAAACTGATTTTTTTAATCGCATTTGCCATATTCTCGACAGCGATCGCCATAAATCCAGCTGCGACTTGTTCGGGAGTACGAGAGTTGCCTGTAGTAGCTTCAATATCTTGGGCTAATTGTGTAAATCTAGATCTGACAATATCTTGATCGAGAGGTAAATTGCCATCGTGTCCAAATACAGGGGGAAAATATTGGGGATGAATCTTGCCCAACATAACATTAGCATCAGTCACTGCCATTGGTCCGCCACGTCGGTAACAAGCAGGGCCGGGATTTGAAGAGGCGGATTCAGGGCCAACACGATAACTAGAACCATCAAAAAAGAGAATTGAACCGCCACCTGCAGCAATAGTATTAATGGATAATACAGGAACTCGCATTCGCGCCCCAGCAATTTCTGAATCGAGTTGTCGTTCATACTCTCCTTTAAAGTGGGCAACATCTGTACTTGTCCCTCCCATATCAAAAGTAATGACTAACTCAAAACCCGCCCTCTTACTGGTTTGGACTGCACCAACTATACCCCCAGCCGGACCACTTAAAATACTATCTTTTCCTTGAAATTGTTGGGCTGCGACTAAACCTCCGTCAGATTTCATAAACATTAATCTGACGTCAGGTAACTGACTGGCAACTTGGTTGACATAACGACGCAGAATCGGAGTTAAATAAGCATCGACGACTGTTGTATCTCCTCGGCTAACTAACTTCATTAAAGGGCTGACTTGATGGGATACAGATATCTGCGTAAATCCAATTGTTAAAGCAAGTTGAGCAACTTGTTGTTCGTGTTCTGGAGAACGATAGCTATGCATTAAAACAATTGCACAACTACGAATTCCGGTATTGTAAACTGCTTGTAAGTCTCGAGTGACTTGTTCAATATTTATTGGGGTTAATTCTTGACCATGAGTATTATAGCGTTCATCTATTTCAACTACCTGTTCGTAAAGCATAGTTGGTAAAACGATATGACGGGCAAAGATGTCAGGACGGTTTTGATAGCCAATTCGCAGCGCATCTTTAAACCCTTTGGTAATGATCAGCAGAACCCTATCGCCCTTCCTTTCTAACAGTGCATTGGTTGCGACTGTTGTCCCCATTTTGACCACTTCTATTGCTTCAGTTGGAATAGGTTCATTGCTCTTAAGACCCATAATATCCCGAATGCCTTGAATCGCTGCATCTTGATACTGTTCGGGATTTTCTGAAAGTAATTTATAGACGATAATCCATTGCTCTTGAGGTAGGGGAACAATTAAAAAACGTTCCGGATGTCTGGAGAGTCTGTCGGCGATCGCCTGATTATGAGTCACAGCAACAATATCTGTGAATGTGCCACCTCTGTCAGCAAATACTTTCAACATGGCTCTATTTCCTTTGCGGGTCTAGAGATAAGATAACAATGGGATTGAGCGTATTTCTACTTCATCTGTGGAATATTTTGACGACAGGTGTGGATAATTAACAAAATAACCGTTCAGGGAGTATAGAGGCGATCGCTCTTGAATTGGCGTATTATCCTGATGAAAGAGAATTACCCTGCCTGCATACAGCTTTTTGTTAGATCATATTTTCCATTGCCATCTTTGTTGTTTTTCATCCCATTTTACAGCTACTATTTCTGCTGGAGGATTGAGGCGATCGCCATTTCTATCAAATTGAATCAGTCCCGTAACTCCCTTTACGTGCTTTCTCTTTTCTTTGAAATATTGATTCATGTGTGAAAGTAAAGATTGACTATCTTGGCTATGATACTCTTCGATAATTTTCCAAATTATTAGCATTGAATCAAAAGCTGTTGCACTACGCCATGTTAAGTTTTCTATTCCCCATAACTGAGTGCCTATTTGACAAAAACTCTGCGCTATGGAATTAGAACTCTCACACCCGTTTTCTTGACTTTGCCAATGCCAAGGAATACACGCTATAATCTCACGCTTATTTTGATTGATGGAATTATACTGGTTTTGCTCATGAATCCAATGTAAAACATTATTATGATAAAAAGTTGCTGAGCCAGCTATTATACAGTTGTTAAGATTTAATCGGCTAATCAATCCAGTATTATCGAGGGAATTAGGTTCAATTCCTCCATCGGGAACGATGATGATAATATCAACGTCGTCTTGTCTAATATCTTTTATGTATTCTTC
>JAQYWO010000196.1 GCA_029379215.1 Rhizonema sp. PD37 | reverse complement strand
CTATTATAGTTATTCAAGACTTCGCTCAGTATTAATGTTATTATAGAATACAAATGTAGCATTTTTAACTTGCAATGCTCTGAAAATCCACGTCTATTTCGGTCACTTATAATATGATTTTTCGAGTACTCTTGCTGTTTATCCCAATCTCCTTTGCCGCTCACTTTCTGGAATGGGGAGAACTGACTGTATTCATCACCTCCGGATTAGCGATTTTACCCTTAGCTGCTTGGATGGGTACAGCTACTGAAGAAATTGCAGTAGTGGTGGGTCCAACATTAGGGGGACTATTGAATGCTACCTTCGGCAATGCCACTGAACTGATTATTGCCTTAATTGCTCTAAATGCGGGTTTGGTAGATGTTGTCAAAGCCACTATCACAGGCTCGATTATCAGCAACTTACTGCTGGTGATGGGTTTTGCCATGCTGTTAGGAGGTTTACGCTACAAAGAACAGAAGTTTATACCGTTTGTAGCGCGAGTCAATGCTTCTTTAATGAACTTAGCTGTCATTGCGATTCTACTACCGACTGCGGTAGGCGTTACCGCCAATGGAATTAACGACACTTCCTTAGAGTATCTTTCGATTGGTGTAGCTGTGGTGTTAATCGTAGTCTACGCATTGACGCTGTTATTTTCGATGAAAACCCACTCCTATCTATACGATGCGGTTTTGGCTGAGAATGCGCAAGCTGAGTTAGCAGCAGAGAATCTCGCACCGGATCAACCGAAGACGAATCTATGGTTATGGATTGGGGTACTGTTAGGAGTGACATTGCTAGTTGCCGTTGAGTCAGAATTATTGGTAGATTCACTTTCTGTTGCGACATCTCAACTAAGTTTAACAGCACTGTTTACAGGGGTGATTTTATTACCAATTATTGGTAATGCTGCCGAACACGCGACAGCAGTCAGTGTAGCATTGAAAGATAAGATGGATCTTTCGGTGTCAGTGGCAGTGGGATCGAGCTTGCAGATTGCGATGTTTGTCGCTCCAGTTTTAGTTTTGGTAGGCTGGATCATGGGTAAGCCAATGGATTTGAATTTCAAGCCTCTGGAATTATTAGCGGTGATAGTGTCAGTGATCATTGCCAATTCCATTAGTTCTGATGGTCGCTCGAATTGGTTGGAAGGCATAATGCTTTTAGCAACTTATACAGTTTTAGGGTTGGCGTTTTATTTCCATCCGGTGATTGCTGGGATTGGATAAACCCATATTCCGAGATGCGTGTTACATTCCGTCCATTGTTAATGGTTAGTTGCAATTAACCATTAACAACCTCACACATATTATAAGTATTTAACCGGACATAGTATTAGATATGGAAAGATCGCCTTATCTAATACTTTTTACCATCAAATATACAACTTTGTTGTAACTCTTTACAAAATAAAACTCAGAAAAGTAGGAAATTTAAATATTACCTAGATTTAAGAAAAGTAGGAAAAGTAGGATTACTATTTCCACGCTATATTGCGCGATCGCACTTTGACAATAAAGTAGATTTGCGATTTAGTTCTTTAGCTTCCGGCTAACACGATGATGGTATCTTGAGGTGCAAAAGTGATGGGTCGATCTTTTTGGGGATTGAGTACAACACCATAGGATTTTGCCACATTATTAGCATCAACTTGACGACGATATCCAATGGCTGATTCGCTGCGTTGCTTGGCCGCTTCAACAACAGTGTAGAAATTGACGGGGCGATTGAGCGAAACATAGTCACTGACAGGCTTGAGGTAAATTTCTGAGCCTTCTGGAGCAAAGAGTTGGGCAAAAACAGCATTAAGGTCTTTGTGTTCAGCAATTTGAGCGAGCATCAGACTAATTATTTGCTTGCTAAGCACGAAATCGTCAGGTTGAGCAACTTGAGCAAGGGTTTGGTTTTGCATGTCCAGCATTTCAGTGACGAGCTGAAAGTTGTGATTGCTGCGATTGGCAATATCTCGCAGATACAGCAAGGTCACTAGGGTGTTAGCATCCGCCAGTTCTGGGTCTATATCAGTGTTGCATAGGACAATAACATGATCATATTCTGTTAAGTTGAGGTTTTCTAAGACTAGACGAGTAGTAATATCTCCCTGATGATACTGCACATTTTGCTGTTTGATGCCAAGAGATTCTCTCCACATTACCTCTGCTTCTGGGTACTCTGCAACAACAGTGAGAGTGGAACCAGGAGCAACGTATTGATCCATCTGCTGAATAATATGAGAAATATGATTATTCCAACCCAGAATTAAAGTATTTTCAGCTTTGGGAGGCTCTCGTTTTCTAAGGTGAATAGCTTGATGATCGACTGGAAAATCTGAAAGTCCCGAAAGATGAATCTTATCATCATCTGCGCTAATCACGACTAGTTGTTCGGCTGCTTGTAACTGTGTGTTCATGGGTGGGTTGAGTACAATTGTATGATCACGTTTGATGCCAATCACCGCAGAATCGTTATAGGCTAGGAGAGCTTGCCCGTAGGTCTTGCCCCGTAAATTAGGTTCAGCTTTAAAGTAAATTTCATTGCCCTTGAAATCCAGCAGTTCCATGTAGACAACCGACAGACCCGACTGTCGGGAAGTTTGTACGATGATACGTGAAAGCACCTCTTGTGCCAGCACAACCTCTACTTCGTTACGCCTAATAATTTGGATGACATCAAGACTCTTGGGGTTTTGGACTTGAGTCACGATGTGATAAGGTTGGGGAACTGCTCGCGGAATATTAGTGATTGCCAGTAAGGTCTTAACCAGTTGAACATCACCATGGTCGTGGGGTGCGTTTAGAATCACGATCGCTCGTGCAGCTTGAATATTAACCATGCCTAAGTCAGCCATGTTACTGGGACTGCCTGTGCGGCATACCAAGCGAATTCGGTGAAGTTTACCAAGGACGGAGTGCAGTTTATCTTCCATCTGGGCTTTATTCTCTTCGCTGAGGATAACAATGCAGGTATTAGGTCGATTAGCATTCGCTAGGGCTAATTCAGAGATCAGGGTAAACACTGGGAGTGACCAGCCGAGAATGACAATGTGATCAGTTTCAATCACCCGCGAACGTCCCTGACGCAGGTTTTCGATCTTTGTGTCAATGCCACTGGAGACAATACCAATTAGAGTACTGACGCCGAAGATGCCACCAAAGGTAACAATTAGCATCACGAGGCGAAACTTCCAGCCTTTGTCAACCGCCACGTTGCCTGTATCTATGGCATGCATCAGAACATTCCAAATCGACTCTAGCAAACTGCGATCGCTGCCTTCTGGCATGATAGCCGTAAAGCTGACCAACATTGCCATCAAAAGGATAAATGCCAAACACACCAATCCCAGTCCACCAATGAGGGCAACAGTGCCTTTAGACATGAAGTTATCAAAACGGTAGCGCAATCGCTCTACAATAGTAATTTTAGTCATCTTGTTATCTGATTATGAATTGCTGTACTCTTTTGTTTTGATAAAAAGCGCTTTTCCGGAAATGACTTCGGTGGAAATAGTAATAGTGAACATGCATACTGTGGCTCGGAGAAAAAACGACATAGCGCTTATCTTTAGCTGAAGATATAGACTTATAAATTTTTTATAACTTATAATACTCTTTACCATCCAATCCACGACTATGTATGAAGTTTTTACAATAATCAAAGTAGGAAAAGTAGGAAATTTAAATATGACATAGATGTGTAATTATTCACTCCTCCCCCATTCTTGACAGGTTAAGGTCATGAACAATTTGTCAATATAGTGATAGTGCTTAAATTTTTACCGAAAACGGTGATGAAAAACACAATTTTTGGGGTTGGGAGAAAACCTAGCTAAATCGACGAAACTCTTGATTTATCGTTGAGATGTAGGGCGAGTGTACTAGCGCTCTAGATGTAATCAAAGTAGGATTGGTATTTCTGAAGAGCGAAAATAGGCGATCGCTCTTTGCGTGTACTTATGGGATTAGGGAAAAAAATAGGAAAGCTAAGACGTTATCATGATGCTCGTGAGAGATTTCACGTTTTTGGTTGATCGTTAGCAATGACAATTAAGTAGTCGGTATCCTCAAGCTGGTAGTTTGTAGGTGGATTGGATATGACTTCCCCAAGGCTTCCTTTCTGTACAGCTATCACAGTACTTTGATACATTTGCTTGACATAAATAAAGATATCAATAAAGGGAGAACCAATCTTAGACTTGGGAATGGGAATTTTATATAACTGACTGCCATCTTTAAAACTCAACAGATCGACAACAACTTTCGTGATCCCATGATTGAGAGCAGCTTGAGCTATGAGCATACTACTTAACTCGCTGCTCACAATGATTTCGTCAGCTTTAGCCCGACTACAGGTTTGAACATAGGTTGGATCTACCAACTCCACAATTGTGTAAGCATTGGGATTGATGCTTTCTACTGTCAGAGTGGAAAGCACAACTTTAGCATCGCGCTCTGTGTGAGCTAAACTGTCATCGCCTAGAATTATAACCGTCTTAGCTTTAATCAAGTTAGCTCGATTTAAAGTTTCATCGCACACATAACCTTTAACAAAAAACAAATTTGCATCATCAATTGGTATTCTTTCGATGTTAGCAATTAAAACTATTGGCTTTTCTTTAGTTTGAGGTTCAAGACGTAACTCCTTAAGAATTACTTGCGAGCGATAGTTCCATCCACACAAAATAATATGATCTTGAAACTTATAAAAACTCATACCTAGTATTTGACTCATCTTTTTAGTAACTAGAATACTAGCAATTGTGGCACTGAATATCGCTAAAACACCAATCCCAAAAATCATATCGACGATAGCGATTAATCGTCCGCCAAATGTGACAGGTGCAATATCACCGTAGCCGACAGTCGCTAAGGTAACAATGCTCCACCAGAAAGCATCGACTAGTGATAAACGCGGTTCCAGCAATGATAGACCGATTGCACTGACCGCAAGAATTATACCAATAATCAAAAGTATGCGGTCTACATTTTCGCGCTGCAAAGAGCGCCATATTTTTTTGCTCCAAGCTTTTAAGCTCATGCTATTATAAAGAAACGTTGAATGCCAATTTATCGTAATATTGCCACATGCGTTTTTGTTTGGGTTCATCCTAACCCTTACTCATCAATATTTTCATCATTCAGCCTGGAGAAATTTCATGTGCTCTGAAACGCATGATACTGGAGAGCGCTTGATATACATCCATCCAAGCTTGTTTCACCTCAGGCGTCCAGTCTTTCCCTAAATAATGGATTTTCAATTTCAATCCCGATTTCTTCAATGCCAAATAGGGTAAAGCTAATCAGTAATACTACTGGAGCTAATCATGTTGTTAAAAAAAGGTCAAAAACAACACCTACTAATCAAATTACCGCGTAAATTTTCTTAGGCTTTAGGCGTTTAACTCACTGAAACTTAGTGTGAAAAATAACTAGAGTAATTGATGATGCCTAGTTTTCAGTGCGCGAACTTCGTCTGCGAACTAGCTTCTTTTTGTCCAAAGTCCAATTGATGAGTATCTTGCTTAAATTATACATAAGGTTCTACGATAACTTATAGTTAATAAAATTTTTATTAGATATATCTACCGTTCTGAGGAAATTCAAATGAACGTTGATGAAGTGCTAGAGGCTGTAGAACAAATTCTGCCAGATAAGCAACTTGGTTCTGTAGAGCGGTTGGTATTTCGTCAATCTTGGCTGGGAATGAGTTACAACGAGATGGCGGAGGGATCGGGTTACGGTAGCAACTACATTAAGGAAATAGGTTCTCAGTTGTGGCAAGACCTTTCTGAAGTTCTGGGAAAGAGGGTAACAAAAAAAAATCTGCATCTCGTTTTGGGTAAATCCCAGTATAATAGGAGACTCATGGAGTTGGATTCCCAGATGCAGTTTCCAGAAGACTCAGAAGTAGAAGGAGATATTGCAGATTTATTCGCCGGGCGTGAGATAGAGTTTCCTGGTAGTCCTATGTCAATAAATTCTCCTCTTTACATCAATCGTCCACCGCTAGAACAACTAGTGTATGACGAAATTATGCAACCGGGATGCTTTATCCGTATCAAAGCACCCAGGAAAATGGGAAAAAGTTCGCTGCTCAACCGGATCATTGCTGGTGCCCTGCAGCAGGGTTATGAAGCTGTCAAGATCGACTTTCAGGAAGCAGATGAATGTGTTTTTGCTTCGATAGATACAACTCTACGTTGGTTGTGCGCCAATGTAAGCAGGCAATTAAACTTGCTCCCCAGACTTGATGATTACTGGGATGAAGAGATGGGGAGCAAGGTGAGCTGCAAAATCTATTTCCAGGCTTATGTACTTGAGCAGATCGAGAAACCTTTTGTCTTGGCTTTTAATGAAATCAATCGGATTTTTGAACATCCAAGTATTGCCCAAGATCTGTTGCCAATGCTGAGATTTTGGCATGAACAGTCAAAGCAGGAGCAGACTTGGCAGAAATTGCGATTAGTCATGGTTCACTCTACAGAAATCTATATCCAGCTTCATCTCAATCAATCTCCGTTCAATATCGGACTAGCAATTTGTTTGCCACCGTTTAGCCCGCAGCAGGTACAGGATTTGGCAGTAGGGTATGGATTGAATTGGGCTACAGGATCTCGAGGAGTGCAACGTCTTGAGGCGTTACAAGCAATGGTAGGAGGACATCCCTATTTAGTGAGTCTTGCTTTTTATCATTTGTGTCGGGGATGGATATCGCTGCCAGAATTATTACAAGCAGCTCCCACACAATCAGGGATTTACAGTCAACATTTACGAGAAAACTTGACCATACTTCAAAGTGAACCACAATTGGCATCAGTGCTGCAACAGGTTTTGAGTGCCAATCAAAGTGTACCAATAAATGCGATCGCTGCTTACAAACTAGAAAGCTTGGGACTCATCCGGCTTGATGGCAATCTAGCTTCACCAAGCTGTGAGTTGTATCGCCTCTATTTTCAACAACAACTGAGTTGTGAAAATCGAGTTAATGCTTGTACGCAGACGTTAGCTTAAGAAACCTACCCTCTACCCCAAATAGTGCAAGCTGTTCGGGGATGTGAAGCCAGCTTATCAAAGGTTTGTAGTTGCGCTTTAGCGCTCTTCTCAATATGAGAGCGAAGATAGCGCAACTACGAGCCTATCTTCTATTTTTAAGTAGTTAATTATACATAATATGAATCAAGAAAACAATGATTCCTTCTCTATTTTTGATTAAATCTGGATTGACGTTTCATAGAAGGTTTCTACAACTTGTGAAAATCATCCTAAACTGAATAAGATTACATATTAATAAAATTGATTTTCACTGCGCTATTTACAATCAAATATTAAAAAACATACTTTTCCTACTTTTATTTAGTCAAAACGAGTTTGCAAAAAATTAAGAAAACTTGTAATCTTTTTAGGAGTAGGTTTAAATTCATATAACCTATTTCACTGCAGAGTATTAGTGGGTGTAGTTATTTGAATGAGCAGTTATCGATATCAAGTTGGTGGCTCACTTTCAAGTGATGCACCCAGTTATGTAGAACGACAAGCAGATGTAGAACTGTACGAATCACTGATGCAGGGAGAGTTTTGCTATGTCCTCAACTGTCGGCAAATGGGGAAATCCTCTCTCATAGTGAGAACAAAACATCGCTTGCAACAAGAAGGCTTTAAATGTATCACTATCGATCTGACAAATATTGGTAATGAAAACATTACTCAAGCTCAGTGGTATAAAGGAATCGTAGGTGAATTGTGGTCAGGGTTCAAACTTTTGCAAAAAGTAAACTTAAAAGCTTGGTGGCAGCAAAAAGACGAGACATCTTTAGTTCATAAACTAAGCCAGTTTATTTTAGAATTACTCCAAGTTCATTTCCCTGAAGAAAGACTATTTGTCTTTTTTGATGAAATAGATAGCATTCTCAACCTTGATTTCCCTATAGACGACTTTTTTGCTTTGCTGCGGTTCTGCTACAATCAACGAGCAATTAATCCAGAATATCAGCGCATTAATTTTGCTATTTTTGGAGTAGCAACACCGTCTGATTTAATTCAAAATAAAAAACGCACTCCGTTTAACATCGGTAAAGCTATTGAAATACAAGGATTTAACTTAAATCAAATTCGACCATTAGCTGAGGGATTAAATGTTAGAGAAGATCATGCCATACTCATTCTCCAAGAAATTTTAGCTTGGACGGGAGGACAACCTTTTCTCACCCAAAAACTCTGTCAGTTGGTGAAAAATAAGGATAAGAGAATTGAGAAAGAGGAAGAATTGGACTCAACTCAGATCGCTAGTTTGGTTAGATCGCGCATCATCGAAAAGTGGGAATTTCAGGACGAGCCAGAACATTTACGGACGATTCGCGATCGCCTCTTGTGCAATGAGCAAATGGCAGGGTGCTTACTCGGAATTTATCAGCAAATTCTAACTCTTGAGGACGTGCCAAGTGATGACAGTAGAGAACACCTAGAACTACTTTTATCAGGTTTAGTTGTCAATGAACAGGGATACTTAAGGCTAAAAAACCGGATCTATCAAGCAGTCTTTAACTCAGAATGGGTTGCTCTGCAATTAGAGAATTTGCGTCCCTATGCACAGCAGTTCAACGCTTGGGTTGCCTCAAATCAGCAAGATAAGTCCCAGCTTTTAGTAGGAGTCGCATTGCAAGAAGCTCGAGCTTGGTCAGCGAAAAAAAGGCTGAGTAATTTAGATTACCATTTCTTAGCTGCCAGTCAGGAACTAGCCAAACGACAAATTGAAAGCGATTTAGCTGCAGAAAGACATGCCCGAGAAATTGAACGAGAAAAAGCGCAATTTGCCCTCACTGCAGCAAAGCTGGCGAATCAAATTTTGGTAGATGCACGGAAAATCGCTAAAAGAAATGCCCAAAAACTCCGTTTGGGTAAACCTTGTATCGTCAGCATTGCTTCTGGAGTAGCCTGTTTAGTGATTCTGTTACGTTTTCTCGGTTTGCTCCAGGGAATGGAGTGGACAATGTTAGATAACTTTTTTCAGGCACGTCCAATAGCAGAAATGGACACTCATATTGCCATTATTACAATAGATGAGTCTGACATCAAGCAAATTGGTCAGTATCCTCTAACAGATCGTGTGTTGGTTCAAGCAATTCAAACCTTAAAAGGCTACAAGCCTAGAGCAATTGGGCTGGATTTGTATCGAGATTTGCCTGTAGAACCAGGTTATCAGGAATTAGTGAAACTGTTTCAAACGACTCCAAATCTGATTGGTATAGAGAAGGTTGTTGGCAGCCAAATTGCTCCGCCGCCAATTTTAAAAAAATTCGGTCAAGTTGCTCTTGCCGATCAGGTTTTGGATCTAGATGGCAAGCTGCGTCGCGCCCTGCTTTCAGTGCGAGTTTCCAATTCTAAATTGCATCTCAATCTAGGCTTGCAACTAGCCCTACGCTATTTAGCAAATTTTGGTATCACTCCTCAACATCTACCCCAACATCCCCATCAAATACAGCTTGGTAAAGCGGTGCTTGTTCCCCTTCATGCTTCAGACGGCGGCTATGTCCGAGCTGATACAGGTGGCTATCAAATTTTGCTCAACTTTCACGGCAATCTTGAACAGTTTCAGACTTTCTCATTTGCAGATTTATTAGCAAATAAAATACCACAAGAGTTGGTAGTTGATCGCGTTGTCCTCATTGGCTTGACGGCTCCCAGTCTCAATGAATTATTTCAAACGCCTTACAGTGGTTACAATGGTCAACTTAAACAAATGGCAGGAGTCACAATTCACGCCAATATCACCAGCCAAATTTTGAGTGCAGCTTTAGAGGGAAGAGGTATAATACATATTTGGTCAAAGCCTGTAGAGTGGAGCTGGATTGTGCTTTGGTCAGTAGTGGGAGCCACATTAAGTTGGCTATTTAGATCGCTCAAAGCAAGAGTCGTTTTAGTAACGATAGCAGTCGGAGTATTAACGGTAATAGCTTACCTTTCCTTCTTACAAGATTGGTGGATTCCTGTCGTCCCTCCAGCGATCGCTCTTGTCGTTGCTGCTATCACCCTGCCAATACTCACTATTAAGCAGTCAGAGAAAATTCAACTCTGTCAGACTGTGGAGTTATTAATTGCCACGACTAAAGAGCAACCTACAGCCGGAAAAATTGCTATTGAATATCTCAAGCAAGCAGAAACAAAAGAAAATCATGCATTGATTGAGCGGATGTTGGAGGATGAAACAGGAGATCCGAGTCAGGAGTTATCGCAACACGAACTATTTTGGAGGTACAGAGGCGATCGCTCCTAACCCCACAGATTCTAATAAATCTCGCCAGAGGCTAGTCAGTTGATTATTGTCGGGATGTTCTCGCCTTGCTTGTGCCAATACCTTTAGCATGTCATACCAATATCCCGATTCCCCATACCACATTGCCTGCTCAATCACAGATTTCTGCCTCAGTTCCCTCTCCAACTGCGGTGTTCGCGCCACCCGTTGCACCCAACCACGTAACATGGGATCGTCTGGTTGTACGCTTTGTCCACAAACAACGATTAAAGACCATTGATAATTCTTTCCCACTACTAAGGCTTCCTTTTCTACAGGAAGAGAAAAATCGACAATCCCAGCGTTAGTCGTAATGGGTAAGACTGCTCTTTGGTAAAACTTCCCTGTTTCATCTTGGAACGCCAACACAACTTGCTTTGCTGACGTTTTACGTAAGTTAATAAAAATAGATGGACGCTCCTCCAATGTCAACCCATAATTGCGCTTTGGCATTAAAGCTTGAATCTGCTGTTCATTTTGAGAACACTTCTGTCCATCACGAGAACCTGCTCCAGTGCTATCTTTTGGTCCTCCATTACCTGGTGGATTAAAATCCTCTTTAAAGATGATTCGTTGTGATGTGTAACTTCTGTTTTTTAATTCAGACTGAGCTTGAGCTGGCAATCCAGGAATTAGTAATATTTCTAAGAATAAACTGAGAGTTAAAAATGCTAACAGGTAATTTTTGACGTTCATGGTCTGTTCCTTGGTAGTGGTTCTGTGGTAAATTAATAAGCATCAAAGATTAGCTCTCGTGGCTAATAGCTTGAAAGCTTCTTTGAACTTATCTCACCCTTGCAAGCGGTGGAATAAGCGCGTATTTGCATATATTAAGATTTTGTACGATATCCCTATGATTTTAATCTCTGTTTACCGCGTAACATTTTTTGGTTCTTAGAGAAAGAATAGTGTTAAGGATATCGGCTTAATGCCTATACTAATTCTGTACAAAGACGCGCCTTATTAAGACTCGAACCTTAGTTCTCCCAAAGCATCGAGAGAATGCAGTTAGCCTCAATGGTAAATGTGTGCAGCTTCACAAAGAAGCTGTATTACTTATGATTTCAGTAATGAAACTTAACCTGATAACGATTGATGAAAGATGTTCTTCGCAGAACAATAGTCATTCATGAGGCAGGACGAGGGAATTTTATAAACAGTTGCCATTTTGTCAAACTTTTTTATGAATTTATATTAGCTTAGCCAAAATATCTTACTTTTCCTACTTTTCCTACTTTTATCGTCTTCAACTCGAGTTCCTGATATAATGTCCGGTAGCATAACCTTAATATCAAAGAACCCCTCCCCGCTTTTTGGTGTGCTTTGTCTCCCCTCCCCGAAGCGCGGGGAGGGGTTGGGGAGCCAGCGCGCATGAAGCGTTCTCCCGCCGTAGGTGACTGGCGTGGTGGGGTTCAGTGGTTAAGAAAATTATGGTTAATTAACCGGACATAATAGAAATTCACCTTAATTCTATAAACAATTAACAACCTTCTTCTCACTGCCAATTCCCCACTAAAACAAACGGTGACCAGTAATAAGGATGATTGTATTCTTGGGAGTTTAGTAGAGATAGTTGCGCTCCACGTAATGCTTCAGCTTTGGTCATCCCAGGTTGAGTGAGGCGGTGGTAGAATTGAGAGATAAGTTGGGATGTAGACTTATCCTGTACCGACCATAGAGTTGCCAAAGTACTCCTAGCACCAGAACGCACAGCGACTCCTGCCAATCCTAAAGTTGCTCTGTCGTCACCTTTGGCAGTTTGACAAGCACTGAGAACTAACAATTCAATTGGTTCGCGTTTAATAAAGGTACGCGTAGCCTTCTGTCCCTGTTCTCTGAGCAATTGATCTATATCTTTAACGTTAATGCGATTATCCCAAGTTACCAGAAAAGTGTCTTCGGCTTTCGAGCTAAACTGACCATGGGTTGCTAGGTGAATCACAGAAAATGGTTTATCTTCGACTCGTTGTTGGAAATTAGGGCGAGTAAAGTTTTGATTCAATAAAACTTTAGTTGGGAAAGTTGCGCTCACTTGTTTAATCTCTTGTTCAACACCAGGTAACGCAGAAAAACCTTGACGTGCTTCTGCTAAACCAGCTGCTAATGTCGAGACGCGACATGTCTTTTCTGTACAAAGAGAATGTGAGGGCGAGTCTAAAAGCTGTAAGCCAGGACTGAGAGCAAGATTATACCGCTCTACCAAATACTGCTTGCCATCATGGAGAACTGCCATTGGCAGACTGCGTAAGAAACCATCAAGGACGAATACCAACGTTTTCATTCCCTGACGTTCTAACTCTGCTTTTGCCGGACGCAGCAACCAATCATAGACTTGTTGTGCAGAGGGTAAGACTTCGTTCGGTTGAAAAGCAGGGTTTAAAGAAGAGCGCAGTTCCTCAAATACCTTGGAAGCTTTTTCTGCTGAAAGAGCAGTTCCGTAATGTCGCAACGGCTGTCCAGGTAGAGACACAATCACCTCCAAGCGTTGGCTCAGAAGGATGGGATAGATCACAGCAGCCCTGTTATCGATCGCATCAATTGTTCTGGATTTATAAGTTATGCAAGCTTCTCGAAGGAAGTTTTCCACCTCTGCCAGTTGTAACCCCTCAATCGCTTCTCGAGAACGTTGGAGGTGTTTTTGTCTGATGGGTTCGGGTAGACTATCGACATTTTGCAACAGCAATTCTACCAACTGACGGTAGACAGGTTCCACTTGTTCTCGGAAGGAAAACTGCACGTCTGGATTCACACTTACTAAGTCCTGACGTAAAGATGCTAGAGTATAAACTGCTTGGTCATAGGCTGCGATCGCACTGTTTACATCCCCTTGTGCTTTGAGAATTCGCCCTTGCTGCCAGTACCAATTTGCCGCAATATCTACAGCCCGTATGCCTTGAGCCAAAGAGAGTGCTTGTTGTGTGAGTGAAAGAGCTTCCTTCAATTGTTGATTCTGTTCGTACAGATGTCCCAACTCCCCTAAAGCATAAGATTCTGCCCGAGTATCCTTTAATTCCCTTGCCTGTCGTACAGATGTCGCTAATATTTGAGCAATGTCATTAGTTATTTGTCCTTTGTCCTTTGTCAATTGTCTTTTCTCAACTACTAAGGACGAATAACTCATGATGGATGACAGCTTCATCAAACTTTCTGCAAAATTCACCCGTGCATAGATCACTGTACGACTGGGAGGAAGGTTTGCCAAACCCGCTTGAATTTGAGGGAGAAGTGCCAGTGCTATTGTAGTTTGCTTAGTGTTAACTAAAATACTGAGTTGGTTGAGTTGCGCTTGTAACTGAGTAGAAGGGTTTGTTGCCGTATTTGTTGAGTGTTGGTAGAACTTCAATGCCGCATCAAAGTCTGCCATTGCCCTGGCAGTATTCCCCAATCTTAATAAGGTTTCTCCAATATCTGGTGTTGAATTAAGCTGCTTGGCAATGGCTAAACTCTGAGACAAAACAGCTTGGGACTGCTGCAAATCTCCGACAACTTGTAAAGTCACACCTAGACTGCGTAAAACTCTTGCTTTGAGAAGAGAGTTCGGTAAGGCTGCCAAGTCTTGATTGACTTGCTCTAAAGTGGTTCGTGCCCGTCGATAAAGTCCTAAAGTTTGTAAGGCTTGAGCAGAGTTAATTTGGCTCAGAACAATTCCTGTGATATCTTTAAGAGAACGGTAACTTTGTGTTGCTCGTTTCCAAGTTTCCAGTGCGGCTTCAGCATGACCTGTATTGAGTTGCAAACTGCCTTGGGTATTGAGGACTTGGGCGGAAAGCAAAAGATCGTGATTTGTTTGCAGGAGTTTGAGAACAGATGCGATCGCACTTCGGGAAGCCTCCCACTGTCCCAAATCTTGATAAACAATGGCAAGGTAGTTGTAGCTAATGGCTTGATTACGTAATTCTCTTTTTTGCTCAAATGCCTTTACGGCTTGTTCCCAAACTTGTACTGCTTCTGCAAACCGTCCAGCATCATAAAGTTGCTTACCTTGTGCGAGTAACGTCACAGGATAACTCTCTGTTCTTGATTCGTAACTCGTAATTCTACTTGTTGAGTTTTCAATTTTGAATTTTGAATTTAACTCTGCTGTGGCTGGTACAACTATTGTTACCAGCAAAAAAGTAAGCAGCACTAAAACTAGCTGTCGTCTTGCCTCCCTCAATTAAAACTTCTCTCCCATTTCCGTGGAATTTTCCGCTTCTTGATTTCAGCCTATCAGTAGGTGGACCAAAAAAAGGCGTAACTATGTAACAAAATATAAAATATCTAAATTCTATATGTAGTTGTGCAGAAAGCGACTTGATATTACTTATTATTAAAGCTATAACCCCACTCCAGTGAAGCTAAGCTTTCTTTGCATCCCCTTCCTCGCAAGTGGGAAGGCGTAACGGGTGGAGTTAAGTGTCTCTTGGAAATTAGAAGTGATTATCTGAACTTTGGTATGACATTTTAGCAACGAGAGGAATTTAACAATAATGGATAGACGAACCTTACTTAAACTCATTGGATTTGGAGCATTGCAAACAACTGCCCTCAGTTTCCCATCATCGGTGTCTGCTGCGACTGGAAAAGAAGTTCGCTGGGGCTATATCGGAGAAAGCGGCTCAGAAAATTGGGGGAACCTGTCTCCGGAATTTCAACTGTGCAAAACGGGAATTCAGCAATCGCCAATTAATTTGCAAGAAGGAATCGCTTCGGTTCTGTCACCGATTGAGATAGATTATAAGGAGAGTCCGCTACGCATTGTTAATAACGGTCATACCATTCAAGTGAACTATGAACCAGGAAGCTCAATTAAGCTAGACGGTCAGACGTTTAACCTGGTGCAATTTCACTTCCATGATCCTAGTGAACACACCATTGAGCAAAAACCATTTGACATGGAATTACATCTAGTACACCGCAACGAGGCAGGTGCATTAGCAGTAATGGGAGTCCTATTAAAGCAGGGAGAACACAATGCTACTCTGCAACCAATTTGGGACGCATTCCCAACTCGCAATGAACCAGAGCAAGTCGTGAAAACAGTGAAAGTAAATGCAGAGAAACTTTTACCACCAGAGCGAAAGTTTTACCGCTACTTTGGCTCCCTGACAACGCCACCCTGCTCCCAAGGAGTGAACTGGATTGTGATGCAGCAGCCCATTGAACTCTCACAAGATCAGATCCAGCGATTTGCCGATTTAGTATCTATTGATGCTAGACCTGTGCAACCGCTCAACAATCGCTTTGTGTTGCGTTCCATGTAAAAACTGTAGTATCGCAGAATGGAATTAAAAATTTAACATCTCCACTCACCAATTTATTGTATAAAATACAGCCTTGCATGAGTAGAACATACGATAAAACCAAATTGTGACAGTGGGTGTGCGCGTGGGTCAGTAATATCATGTTCGTTTGAACACTTATAATAATGTTTGTAGTTGCGCTGAAGCGCAAACTCTTAAGAGAGCTAAAGCTCAACTACGAACCTATCGTTCATTTATAACTCAGATCAAGTTCGGTTAATTAGTTATCATTCATGTTGCATAAAACCCCACCCCTTTATCCCCTCCCCGCTTGCGGGGAGGGGGCGTAAAGCACAGCTTTACTGGGGTGGGGTTCTGCGTTGATGATAAATATTCAGGC
>JAQYWO010000195.1 GCA_029379215.1 Rhizonema sp. PD37 | reverse complement strand
ATGATAACTAATTAACAGAACTTTATCTGATATAGAATCTGGCTTTTCACCGCTTCTCCTGCCTTAAATGTATGCAGACTCATGCATAGCATTCAATGAGAGAGCAGAAGTTGAGCGATCGCACTTAGCACTTCCGCAAGGATTGCCACAGGCGTATGTACTGATTAAAACTTGATATAAGCACTCTATCAAGCATGTGTCAACCAGCTAATGATAGTTGTGACTGAAAAAACTTAATTATAAAATCAACCTTAGTTGAATAGATAAATCTACTTACTTATATGTAGATAGATTTTTCAATTAAATCACATTTCACATTAAGTAAAGTAAATTCGGATAAATTTATGTTTTTTTCTGGCTTTAAGATCAGTTATGGTGCATCATTGACTACCTGCGGTATTGTCGCTGCTATATTCGGCATTGATTTTGGCATAACTCGTTCAATTGCTAGCGCTACTGACGTTAAACTTCTTACGTGTACTGGGACACAAACTATTGACTATTCTCCCGGACTGACATTAACTCCGCAACAAACTAATTTTACCGCAGATGGTTCGTTTCCTTTGTGTGAGTCCAGTGATTCAACATTAAAATCAGGTTCTTTCGAGTTTAAGGGACAAGGCGAGTACACATGCGATTTGAACTCTTCTAAAAAAAGCACTGCTACGTATAATTGGAACAACGGAAAATCTAGTACTGTAACTTTCACCACCACAGAAAGCGTTAGGGGTGTATCTGAAACTGTATACACATCTATCGGACAAGTTACAGGTGGAGAATTTGTCGGTGCGAAGGTTGAATTAGAAGCTGTCAGTGCATCGCTAGAACCTGAGCAATGCCTCACTGCTGAAGGAGTTACTCAACTTAAGGGTGCAATAACGTTGACGTTTGTTCAATTATGATTAGCTTTTCACAAAATTTTGCTGTACCACCCATTCCTCAAATAGGCGAGAACCTAATGTGTAGCAATCTTCCTCGTCTTGCAACTGCCGAATGACACCTGTACCAGCAATGACTTCTAAAGCCTCTGCCACTTGGGAACGATTGAAACTTGTAGATTGTGCTAAACTTCTATAAGTCCCTTTTCGCTTCTGAATCAGGGCAGAGTAGACAGTGCGTTCAGTTTCTCCAAAGCAACCAGACAGATGTTCGGCATTCCACCATGCAGAAAAGTCTTTGTAATGGTGCTGTAGTAATTTGTCGATGAGATCTGTACGAGACTCTTGATGGTTAGAATCGAAAATAATATTGAGTGATTGTTGCGTTAGGTATGGATGACATCCTGACCATTCTATCACTGAGGTTATGTTTTCTTCATTTAAAGAGATTTTTTCTTGTTCTGCGCGATCGCCAATCAGTTTTTTGGCATCTTCATCGCTTAAAGGAGTTAACCATTCAATTTCTGCTATATTTAATAATGGTGAACCGACACGTTGCTGATACTCTTTCAAATCTCGATAGCCAGACAGTAAAAGACCTAAGCAAGGTTTGATAGCAGTGTCGGTATCTTTTAAGCCACGTAGGTAAGACCAAGCATCAGTTGCCCAACTTTGGCGGACGATGAACTCTGCACCATCGAAGACAAAGCAAACCCCCTGAAAATTTAACTTTCGCAGTTCATCTGTCGTTTTTAAGAATGCCAACCGGAAGCTATCATTATTTAAACGTCTTTCAGAATCGGGATTATTAATGTTAAACTTAATATCTAATTGTTTCAAGAAACTAAGCGTAACTTCAGCACCCTTTACTTGACTCAAAAACTGACGATACATTTGGCGAATTTCTGTTAAAGGGACTTCTCGCCAACGTTCTATAGCTTCTCGGAGTCTGGCAATGAGGAGATAACGTAGGTTGTCTAAGTCTTTGGGTTGTTCTAGCTGAAGATTAATCAGTATGGGAAAGGCGCGGCGAGGATAATTAATGCTTGGATTGAGCAAATTCCACTCCACAGCACGTAAGGCACTCGTTTTCCCCAAGCGCCTTCCCCCTAAGAGAATCCGTACCTGGAAAGGTGACTTAAGCATAGTAGATATGAGTTCACTACGTCCGAAGAAGTGCGAGGGATCAGTAATCGCGACTCGATAGTTATCAAAGGGACGTTCTTCTATAAAATCTGGCATAATTTTATTTCCTCATCAGTCATTTGCATTTGTATCCACCGTGAGAAGAGTGGAATTCTAATACGGTAGATATCTTGATGCTCGACTTCCTCGTAATCCAACAATCCAACTTTGGTGAGCCAGTGACATGCATCTGAACACTGGTAGTCGGGGTGACTTTTGAGTTGGTTGAGTAACGCGGCTTCTGTTCTTTTTTCTGGGAATTCTTCGTTACAGGCAACAGTGCGAAGAATAGCGATCGCCACTTCAAAATTGCGTTTTTCTAAATCCTCCCAAATGCTCTTTTCTAAGTAATTTTTTAATTCACCTTTGCGGCTGAGAGTCTTCTCTAAAGCTCCTCCCATTGCCCATTCAATGCGTAAACTTCCATTTAGAGAAGTTTTGGGATTCTGCTCTTTGACTTTCTCCGTGAGCAAGCGAGCTATTTGGCGAGAAACAAAGGGGTGCCCACCACTTTGTTCATGGATTTGTTTAGGAGTTGAAGTATCAAACTCCAACCCCATTAATTTACCAATACTAATCAGCATTTCTTGTGTTTCTTCCTCTACAAAAGGAGGTAAAAAGGTTTCTTTAAAGAAACTAAAAACAGGATTAGTCGCCACACCTTTTTGTGTCCATGAATTAATCCGATTGCAATCTAGATGCACATCAGCAATTAGAAGTGACATTTGCCGATGTTGTTGACATAGCACGCGCAGCGCTCCAAAACAAGCATTAAATTCTTCAGCTTTTTCCCGATTGTCTTCTGGTGCGGGAATAATCCTTTCAACTTCATCTAAAAAGCAAAGGATCGGCAATTTATATTTACGGGTTTTTTGGATAGCATGAGTAAAATCACTTACCCGTTGAATAAAGTCTGAAGTTAGCTCTACGGCTGGTGTATCTGAAGCAAAAGGTGCAAAACTTGGGAGTGGAGTCTCACTTTGTAGAGTAGAGAGATATTGAAGAATCTTATTAAATAAAGCAGCACCGTAGCGAGAACCTCCATATCCTTGTAAATCAATATGGACAACTGGATGTTCGCGCAGCATAAAGCCTAACTGGAGCAGTACAGAGGTTTTGCCTGACTTGCGTAATCCAAATAATCCCACTGCCTGATGTCTTAGCAAATCTTCTCCCAAGCGTTGCAATATTTCTGTACGCCCGAAAAAAGATAAAGTGTCACTGATGGCATTTTTGTCATCAAAGAAATCAGCACGTTGGAGATAGCGATCAACATATACTTCCAGCAATCCCATACATTCGTACTTGTCTGGTAAAGCTTTTTCAATTAATGTGAGCGGAATGGGTATCAGCACAAAATTGTCGCGTAACCGCACTTTAGCGATTTCGATTCTAGCTGTAGCATCTGGTGCTACTTTATATATCAGAATACCAGCTTTTTGAGTGTTTTCTCCTTCTCTTTGTGCAGAAATTTCTACTAGACGGATAATGTCGCGATCGCTTGGGGCATCTATAGTGATTAAAACAGGGAAAGGCGTGTAAATCCTAAGACTACTTTCGATAGTTTCAATTGTCAGGTGCTGTTCCTTCTCACGTTTAATCTTCGCATCCACCTGCTCAAAAAACTTAACAACCAAATTCAAATACTGAGATTTCTGTTCGTGCTGTTGTATCAGTTGCTTCAATGTTCCATCTTGTGTCCATTGTGGCAAGCGTGACTGTAATATCTGGAAAAATGTATCACTTAATGTATGGTCTTTACTGTTAGCAGCGTATTCAATTAATCTTTCTCTAAGTTGTAAAGCTGTATCTAGAGAAAGTAGATTTGCCAACATTAAGTAAACACCGCGAAATCGAGGATCGTCAATGTGTTGATTAACATGCTCTTCAACTTCTTCTCCTTCACCTTGAAAGTTCTGTACCAAGAAGAACTCCATAATTTTGTCATGGCGGAAATACCAATTTTTCTCAGATTCTCCCTGATCATTTTCCCACTGACGGCTGACGACCATCTTATATTTTTCATCTTCCATACTGATTAATTCAAGCTGAAATTCATCACTAAGTATGGCGCTTTCGTCGTTAAGCCGCATTTGGTAGACTGCCTGAGAAAATGTCTTCAAGGGAAATTCGTGTTTCCATTCGCGCTGATATTCTTCCGCCATCAGTTGATATTGCTGTTCTTGCAAACGAAATAAATTTGGTTGCTTGCCTTGTGATAGCATCAGAGCAACGAGCGTCAAATCCATTGGGTTGGAAAGAATGCGCTGGGCTGCGGCCAAATCTTCTGAAGATTGTTGCTCGTTCAAAGCGTCTGTAACGTACTGAGAACAAGTTTGCTCATAATCAGTATCTTTCAATGTCGTATTTTGGGGAAGTCTCAGCCGACGAGAAATTAGAAACTGCTGGATTTGCTCGCGCTGCAAAGGCTGCAATTCATATTTCTTAGCTGTAGAAGGAGGTGTCCATTCTAGAGGCTGCGTTGTCATAATAATGTTGCCCCGAAAATAACTTTCTGCAAACTGCGAGATTTTTGCTCGTGTGTCAGCAGTCACCTCATTAAGCCCATCGATACAGATATTGATCGCTCCACTGTAAATCAAGTTTTTGAGGAACTTTTTATCTTGTGTCTGTGCCAGTAACTTCGCTGAAATTGCTTCAATCACCCCATTGTCACACTTTTGGGCAGGTAAGTAAACAACAATGCTTTGGGAATTCTTCACCAAATGCCGTAGAAACATTGACTTACCTAAACCAGAATCACCTTCCAAGACGATTTGCCCTTGAAGAGCAGGCAATGCTTGGGTAATAAGTTGAACTTCTGGTGATATGTTGTCAGTAGAATCTGTGTCTAGTTCAACTCTCCTAAATTTCCCCCTAAGCAGAGAAAGCAGTCGTCCCCCTCCTCGCTTGCGGGGAGGGGTTAGGGGAGGGGTGCTACCTTGCGGAACCTTAACAGAAGATTCTGCAAAATACGTATGCTCACTAAAATTATCTAATCCTGCATCTGCCAGCAAAGAAGGTTTGAAAGGTTCCAACAATCGCTGACGAAACCAAGGAACCCAGGTTAAGAGTAAGCCAATGTAACCAAAACCAAGAATTCTCCGTACCCAAGGATTCCAGAAGCAGGGTGCAAGAAGTTGGGTAAATTTTGGATAGGCAAGGATGAGAGTCAGCCAAATGGCAAGGTGAGTGAGGATGATTTTTAGGAATAGGAAAAACCACTTCCAAAATTCTAGATTATTGATAACACGCTCCACCGTGTCAGCTTGTTTGTAATGTCCACTTTCGAGGTTGCTATGGTAACCTTCAAGTAAACCGATGTCTTGTGCTTGCCAATGAACTAAATCGGCAACTACAGCAATTTGTTTTGCCAATTCTTGCCGCAACGCTGGCGCAGATTCACTGCTTCTCCAAAAGATATCTAATAATTTTAAGATTTTTCCACCATCTTCAGAAGTTAAATGAGAGGGTATGAATTCATGCTTACCAAAAGGTATACCAACCCATTGCATTAAAGTTTCTACATCTGGCTCACCACTACCAATAAAATGTGCCAGAAGTCTCAATCTCCCAAACTCAGAGGGATAATTCTGAACTGCGTCTAGAATTTGTACAAAAACTAATAAACCTTGGCGCAAATTTTGCCTACCTAGCTTAGGTAGTGCTTTTGCTGCGGCACTACGGACAGATGTGTCAGAATCTTTGAGCAGAGCGGCAACGTTGGGGGCAAACTTTTTGGCTTGCATCTGCCCCAGTGCAGAAGCTGCGGCATTACGGACAGATGTGTCAGAATCTTTGAGCAGAGCAGCAACTTTGGCAGCAATCTCTTCGGCTTGCATCTGCCCCAGTGCAGAAGCTGCGGCACTACGGACAATAGTCTGAGAATCTTTGAGCAGAGCGACAATGTTGGTAGCAAACTTTTCGGCTTGCATCTGCCCCAGTGCAGAAGCTGCGGCACTACGGACAGATGTGTCAGAATCTTTGAGCAGAGCGGCAACGTTGGCAGCAATCTCTTTAGCTTGCATCTGCCCCAGTGCAGAAGCTGCGTAATAACGGACATCCGAGTCAGAATCTTTGAGCAAAGCGGCAACGTCGGTAGCAAACTTTTCGGCTTGCATCTGCCCCAGTGCAGAAGCTGCGTAATAACGGACATCCGAGTTAGAATCTTTGAGCAGAGCGGCAACGTTGGGGGCAAAGTCTTTGGCTTGCATCTGCCCCAGTGCAGAAGCTGCGTAATAACGGACATCCGAGTCAGAATCTTTGAGCAGAGCAGCAACGTCGGCAGCAATCTCTTCGGCTTGCATCTGCCCCAATGCATCTACTGCGGCTCGACGAGAAGCACTCCTTTCATCTTGATCTTTGTCTTGAGACGATAGCTGCTGAACAAGCCGATTAACAACGTCTTTGTAATTGGGAATCTGTGATTTGGGATTATCTAGCTGATATTCTCCCAATTTACTTGCTGCTGCTAGCCTTGTTTGAGCATAAGGGTCTGCCAGGGCTGCTACAATGCCGTTAATCTCCCAAGATTGCGGCTTTGGTTTGGTTTCTTCCTCGGCGCTCACCCAAGGTAAGGATACGAAGAGAGTCAATAAAAGGGTATAGAAGAAAAGCAAAATGGGAGAAGGCTTGCGAGTTTGGCAGAAAGTTGCACTCATAGTGATGACAAGATAAGGGATTTAAGCAAGAAAACGGAGCAGTTGTTTGTCTGCTTTATGTCTAATTGACCAAACCTATACCAAAATTAAAAATCTATATAGATGCTACAATTTCTCTAATGAGTTTTCCGGAGTCGGTGATATCAGGTTGGGTTGAACATTTATACGCCGATTCTTGGAGGAGTGGTGAAAACTATTTTTTTAGATGAACCGCCTTAGCGCAGCCATGCCCGAAGGGCTTTAGACGCCAAGCAAGCCAAGGTAAGAAAGAGGGGGGATTTTCTTGGCTGATGCGCTATTATGGTTGTTTACGAAATGACATGTTCTCCATGTCAGTTTTACCTATAGTAAAGTGCCAGCAAAAGATTCCATTCACGAAACTGTAAAAGAGGCAGTTATCAAAGACGGTTGGGAAATTACCGACGATCCTTATGTTATTTCCTATGGTGAGCGTTTTTTATTTGTGGATCTTGGTGCAAGCGGCTTGATTGGAGTTCAGCAGGGAAACAAACAAATTGCTATTGAAATCAAGGAATTTCGTGGTCAATCTCAAGTAGCTAACTTAGAGCAAGCTATCGGTCAATATACACTATATCGCCTCTTACTTAATCAAGTCGATCCGGAACGTGACCTCTATCTTGCTATTTCTGAAGCAACCTACAGCGATATATTCAGCGAACCAATAGGAAAACTAGTGATCGCTCAACTACCTTTAAAGCTGATTGTTGTAAATTTAGAGAAAAAGGAAGTAAGCCAATGGATACCATCACGAGCTATCGAGAAATCATCAAACAGGTAATTAGTGATTATGCCCAACTACGCCCATCTCACGGCAACATTCGCTTAGATGTCATATTTGACGAAATGCGCGATCGCTTTGCTCTTATGCAGGCTGGTTGGGATAGAGGGCGGCGTATACGTGGCAATCTAATCTATGTAATTATCGAGGATGGAAAAGTAATAATTGAATATGATGGAATGGAATGTGGAATTACTCAGGACTTAATTAACAAGGGTATTCTTGAGCGTGATATTGTTCTTGCTTTTCTACCGGATTCTCAGCCTGTTACTATAGTTTGAGAGTGACGAGAGAGATTTTCATGCTTTTGTTACAGGATAAACAGCCCGTGGGGTTCTAACTTAAAGCTATTACCTGCGATCGCCTCCTAAGAAAAATAGATATTTTTGAACGGTAAATAATAAAAAAAATATACATAAATAAATGAAATTTATAGTAAGCACTGTCTTGACTGAAGCGCTTACTACGACAAGAAGCTAAAACATCGACAGCGTTTTCAAACTCGACGGGCGATCGCATTTGAACAGATCTTGAATTGCGAAGTTATGATATACGAAAGCTAATGGCGTTGTAGCAAAATACTGTTATTAAAACTCATTCATCATTAATAATTGAATTATTTGAGGAATATAAATTAAGGATGAGGAGTAATAGCCAAGATTGCAATGATTCCTGAACCAGGGCCGTAGTACCAAAACACTTTAAATGCAGCTGGTGTTTTATTCTCCACGTATGCTTCAAAAGTTTCTTCCCCATTTGGACCATATAAATTATCAAATTTATGAGTTTGCAAACTGGAATGACGCAGATTATTTTCCATCAAAGCCAGCGGTTTGGCTACTTTTCGATACTTTTTGGGGTCAGTTTGCTCTAAATTGTTCAATGCATCCCTGGCTTCAGTCGAATATTGCAAACGAAACTGCATTAATCATCAATCTCCAGATCTGCATATTGTGCAAATGAACCTAAATCATGAACTTCTGCTTTCCCAGCTTGCTCAATACCTCGTAGTACCATTCCCAAGGCTTCTGGATTTTCCCACAACCAGCGTTGTTCTTCTGGAACTTTTTCTATATCTATAGGGTCTAATAGAATTTGTCCAGCATCGTTGGTCAATACTCGGTAAACTTTTGCCTTAGCTGTTTCTCCTAATGTAAAGTTTCCTTCCTCATTTGTTAATATAGCTTCTTGTACTACATGAAAGTTTTGGTGAACAAGCATAGATAAACTTTTGTAACTTTTGTTACGATGTAATATTATAACACGATTTAAACCTATCGAAGCTATTGAATTGAGAGCGCAAGAATTAATGAGATTGAGCTTTAAGTATCACGATGCTTTACATCTATCTTTTGCAGAAGTAGGAGATGCAGATGTATTTTTGACGACTGATGATCGACTGCTTAGGAAAGCAAAGCAATATCAAAATATTTCCCAAATCAAAGTTGAGAATCCTACGATTTGGTTAATGAATATTTTGCAAATAGAGGAAAAAGCTGATGAAAATGACGGAAATTAGACAGAAAGGATATAAAGCCTTAATTGATGCTTTAGGCGTAGCAGGAACACTAAGGTTTTTACAGCAGTTAGGAGTGGGCTATGGTGATTATACCAAAGAACGTTATCAATGGCTCGATCAACTTACAATAGATGACTTTCGTAACTATGTCAAACAAAAAAAGGAGGAGCAATAACTTGAACATAAACCTCATCCATTTTAAAATCTAAAGTTCTTGAAGAAAGGAAATGAGTACACACAAGGAAATTTTTGATTAGATCGCTAATTACTTCCAGTTTGCCCATTTCCTAGAGGGTTAAAACCTCAGTTTTTGCGATCGCCCCTGGATCTGTTGCTACCTTTAAAGCTGATTGTTGTAAATTTAGAGAAAAAGGAAGTAAGCCAATGGATACCATCACGAGCTATCGAGAAATTGTCAAACAGGTGATTAATGATTATGCCCAACTACGTCCATCTCACGGCAACATTCGCTCTTGTTGTCATATTTGATGAAATGCGCGATCGCACTTGCTAGAAATGTAGGCTGGTTGGGATAGAGGGCGGCGTGTGCGTGGCAACCTGATTTAGATAATTATCGAGGATGGGAAAGTCATAATTAATGAGATTTGGGAATTGTAATGTAAAACTGTGTTCCTTGACCCAAGTTTGAAATACACTTTAATTGTCCTTTATGATTTTCTGTTACAATTTGATAGCTAATCGATAAACCTAGTCCAGTTCCTTTACCCACAGTCTTTGTTGTAAAAAATGGGTCAAAAATACGATTTTGCACCTGTTGAATCATCCCTGGACCATTATCAACGATGCAGATTGTAACATAAGTATCGTTGTTTTCTGTAAAAATCTCAATTTTCGGATTTTTTTGAACTTCGTATTCTTCTAAAGCATCAATAGCATTGCTCAGGATGTTCATAAATACCTGATTGAGTTGGGCTGGATAACATTCTAACTCTGGTAAATTACTATAGTTTTTAATAATTTCGATACTACGATTAGAATTATTTTTACTTTGTAATCTATGCCCTAATAAAAGTATTGTATTATCTATGCCTTGATGAATATTAACAGCCTTAACTGGAGCTTCGTCTAAGCGGGAGAAATTCCGCAGTGAAAGTACAATTTGATTAACACGTGCTGTACCTATCTCCATTGAAGAAAGTGTTTTTTGTAAGTCTTTACTAATAAATTCTAAATCACTGCTCTTTAAATATTCCTGAATTTTTGAATTCGATTGAGTACAATATTTTCGGTATATATTAAGAACACCCAGCAACTCATTAACATATTCACCTACATGATAAAGGTTGCCGTGAATGAAGTTGATAGGATTGTTTATTTCATGGGCAATGCCCGCTACTAGTTGCCCCAAGCTCACCATTTTCTCTGTTTGTATCAGTTGCGTTTGAGATTGTTTTAATTGCTTCAAAGCTTCAGTTAGTTTTGTGGCTTGTTGTTGAGTTTCATCAAGTAGTTCTGTTTGTTTAATCGCAATTCCTAAATGATTAGCAATCTGAAGCAACAAATGAATCTCATCTGATTGCCAATGCCGGGGACTCGTATTTTGATACGCGGCTAATAAACCCCACAGCTTTTGTTCTTTGTAAACGGCAATAATTGTGTAGGCACGAGCTTGATAGCTTTCTAGTACCTGGATATAACAATCGCTAAATCCAGCATTATAAATATCATTACAAACGCGAAATAATTCCCCTTTGGTAAATAACCCACCTTGAGTATCTTTTAAGTAAGTATCGGTTGCTAAAGTCTGAATATTACAGTTGCTAATATTTTTTCTGAGTTCTGGATACTCCAACTGCTTGGACATTAACGGAGTCCAATTTGATGTGACAGATTCTGCAATAAATTTACCGCTCCAGTCAGGATTAAAGCGATAAAGAATAGATCTATCAGCATTGAGTAATTCCCGTACTTCCTGAATAGTGGTTTGAAAAATAGTTTCAATATCTAGGGTACGACGAATTTTCTCAACACTTACAGCTAAGGCTTTCTGCTGTTGAGATGATTTTTGTAATTGCAATTTTTGTTCAATCAGATGTTTTAAATATTCTGCTTGCTGTAAAGCAATGCCCATTTGGGCTGCAATTTGAATCAGAAAATAAACTTCATCTGATTGCCAGTATCTTTTCGGCTCACTATGATATGCAGCGAACAAACCCCACAACTTCTTTTGCTCGTAAATAGCAATAATCGTGTATGAACGAGCATCATAGCTTTCTAATAACTGAATATAGCAATCACTAAATCTAGCATTATAAATATCAGAGCAAATCCGATAAACTTTTACTTGTGTAAATTCTCCTCCTGCAGTTTCTTGGAGATAAGTATCGGTCGTTTCTATATCTCCTAAATCTTTGATGCTGCATTCACTGATATTTAAGCAAAGTTCCGGTTCTTTTTTCTGTCTTTCTATTAAAGAACTAAAACCTTCTCCGAAGGCTTCGGCAACGAATTTTCCACTCCAATCTGGGTTAAAGCGATATATGGCGACTCGTGAAACATTAAGCAGATGTCTAACTTGCTGTGTAGTTGTCTGGAAAATTGTATTTACATCGAGCGATTGCCTAATTTTATCCATTGTAGCGATTAGGCATGAATTAAACAAGATTCTTTTTTCTTCTAGTTGAGTAGTACTGTCTTCTCCCAATGGTATTTGTATATTACTGACAGGAAAATTTTGGGTCATAAGAATTTATTTAGGAATTTTTGATATAGTTGTTTATAGTTGCTTATGACGCTGACTTTTTTCTCTACTCAACGCTCGTCTGTTTATTGCAACAAAAGAGACTTCCTTGGCAAAGTATGCAATACTTTGCTTATCAATATCATACTCTTTCGTTGTTTAAGAATGAATATAGTAGCATAAAGCAATCAATGAGGTCACTGCGAAGATACTCCTGTTTACTTAAATATTGCCTTCCTAAGATGTTTTTATATTCTTACACAAGATATTTTGAAAAGCCTCAGTATTAATCACGAGGCTTTTACATAAACAAATAACCCAAGCTTTTCCAGAGAAAAGCTTGGCATTTTCTCACTGTGTCTCTAGCTTTAGCTCCAGAACCTTTATTGTTTGGTTGATTGAAAAGTCATACTGGAATCTTTTCTGAAATGCATTGAGTGTTCTTCGTATCGGTTCGTCTTTGCGCTTAACTTGAATTAGATACATAGACTGTAGACTGATGTTAAGGAAGATTACACTCCTGACAATCTGATATACTTTATTCCACTGAAATCGGCTATAAATGTCCAAACATTGCCGAAAATTCTTCCTCAGTCGGTTCCAGTTTTGACACACCGTTTAACTCATGACGTAGCTTGGAAATAGCTTGATATATTGGCTTACGAGCGCGGTTGACTGCTCCAAGTGGTTCATGCTCGGGTAGGGAATGCCAAGGAGTGTATGACAAATTCTCACAAAATTCCATTTGTTGTGGTGAATCGAATGTCTGCGGCGGAATTTTGATGATAGCGACTTTGTGAAAGGGAGATTTCCATTTAATTCTAGCATCTTCAATCGGCATTTTATCGGCATCTGTTTGGAATTGAACCAGAAAATCAAAACTCACTTCTTTACTGCTTAAATATTCTACCATCGCTTCACGCAGATAATTTGGATTGGTGGCAATTCTTGGTGAGTTTATATTAACAGATGGTTTGGCTGAAAATTTAATGACTTCGTTACCGAGTTTATATGGTGTCATGCTCCAATATTGAATTTCCAGTGGACTGACAATTTTTTGCTGAATGGTTTTCAAGCTGATAATGAACTCACGCAAGCGCCATTTTAAAGGATTGTAACTAGGAATAAAAAACTTCAATGGGAAACCACCTTTTGCGTCTCTGATAGCAACGAAAAAGTCAATATAGTCTCGGAGATTCCGAATGGGGAAGACTGGATAGTTAACTACGATCAAGTCTTGAGTTTTCTTTTCGTCTGGTAGCAGCTTTTCTCCTTCTACACCAAAGAGTTTAATCGCCATGCCACGCGGATCGCCTTTGGTATCAGGCTGATCGTGATTTCCCGAACCATTGGAGTAGCGAATACAAACAGTAAATTTCTTTCCAGGTTCTTGGAAAATGCCAAATCGCATCTTTTCTGGTAAATTGCTTTCAACGATAAATTCACCCTTGACACAACCATGATGTTTGGCATGAGCATCTCGTCTGGCTGGTTTTTCGCCTGCTTGATAGTGTTGTTTAACTTGCTCTATGGTTATCTGTTCGATCTCCTGGATGGCTGATTCCTCGTTTGCAGATGTGCTTTGTTTATCTTGCATATATTTGTTTTTGTGAGTGAGGTTGGAGCTTTAGAGAGAGGAGGAGAAGAAATTGCATCGGTAAACCGATTTGGGAGTAGGGCGTGCGATGCCTTTGGCAACGGCTGCCATCCGTATCGCTTTCACTAGTTATAAATCATCAACGGTGGACTGATTTTCTGAAATAACGTATTTTGAATTCTTTGCTAATTATTTTTCTCAACTATGGAAAAAATAAGGGCGAACAGCCCTGACGCTCGTTCCGACGCTCCTCCGTCGCTAACGCTTCGCTAACGCTTCGCTAACGCTTCGCTAACGCTAACGCTGCGCTAACGGGTGACGCTCGTGCCGACGCTCCTCCGTCGCTAACGCTAACGCTGCGAAGATCGCAGTCCCCTACGGAGGGAAACCCTCCTGCAAGGCTGTCTCACCGTTCGCCCCTACTGTGGTTTATTTACCTGAAAATTGCTGTAAATTCGGCGCAGCGATACTGGAAAGTGTCAAAATTAAGAAAGATTAAGCTGCATTTAAGAAACTCATAATGAACCAAGTCGCCCTGAACTTAACAGCAATATCCATCTTTCTGATAACTCTATCAGTTCTGTTAGGACCATTCTTTAATATATCGCCTGCAGTCCCTGCAATTGCCACGGTTACCATTTTGGGAATTGCGACTTTAGATAATTTGAGCTTACAAGGCAAGGGAGGGAATCTAGTTTTAGACTCGATAGCTGGATTTTCACGCGAATATCGGGAACGCATCCTCCACCACGAAGCCGGACATTTTCTCGTCGCTTACCTCCTAGGAATTCCCATCACAGGCTATACTCTAAGTGCTTGGGAAGCCTTGAAACAAAAGCAACCAGGGCAAGGCGGCGTCAGCTTTGATGATGGCGAATTAGCATCCGAACTGAATTTAGGGAAAATTGGCGTCCAAAAGTTGGATCGCTACTGTACTATTTGGATGGCTGGTACTGTTGCTGAAACTTTGGTGTTTGATAATGCTGAAGGTGGTGCTGATGATAAGAGTAAGCTTGCAGGAGTCTTGAAAAGTTTGGGCTTTTCCAGTTCAGCTTATGAACAGAAACAGCGCTTTTATAGCCTCCAAGCCAAAAACCTTTTGCAAGAAAATTGGTTGGCATACCAAGCTTTAGTGAATGTGATGCGACAACGCGCTTCGGTAATGGATTGTCAAAATGCGATTGAGGGTTTAAAAGTTACGACTTAAGAATTAAGTCTTAGGAGATAACTTTATTTCTCACTTTTCATTTTACGAAGAGACAACCTGAAGCTGTGAGACATGGCATAAATGATCGTCGCTACCCATGACACAGTTACGCCCAGAAGATTTAGCTTGTAACAAGTATCGATCAGCGCGATGCATTAAGCTGACTCCTTTGTCGTCATCTTCGGTACGCAAACAGTCAGTCCCCAGACTAATCGTAATGTTAATAGCTAGTTTATTGTTAATCGCGAATGGTTGTTCACTGACAATGCGATTGAGACGACGGGCGACAACAAAAGCTTCGTCACTAGTCGTTTTACTGAGAATAATGACGAATTCCTCGCCACCGTAACGGAAAGGAGTATCTTGAAACCGCAGGTTATGCTGCAAGCGAGTACACAGCAACTGCAAAAGGCGATCGCCAACTAAATGCCCGTGAGTATCATTAACTGTTTTAAAATAGTCTACATCCATAATAATCAAACTTAACGGAGTTTCATTCGCACGGGCTTTTGCAATTTGCCTTGGTAAATCCGACTCTAACGCACGGCGATTATTTAATTCCGTCAACGAATCAGCCAAAGCAAGCGATGACAATAAATCATTCGTCCTGATTAGATCACGGTATTTTTGCGCTTTCCGCACGCCTACTGTTAATTGAGCTAACAGCAAGCGATGCCATCCCTGTTGAGAAGTCAAATTTTGCTTTTCTATACACCAAATATAAGCATCGGCTCCTTGGCGTAATGCGACAGAAGTCATCTCTAATTCCCATTCCATACCATACTGACTTCTATCAGCTAGCAGATGGGTACGATCTTCTAAGAGAATACAGTACATCCAAGATAGCTTTGTCTGTTCTTTCAACCAAGAACACAGTTCCGTGCTACCATCAAAGCTGGCTTGTACAACTATGATATCAGGTGAATTTCCCTGAATCCGAGATACAGCTTGATATAGATTGGCGATCACTTCTACGCTAAAAGCGTTTGCTTTAAGGATCTGATCTGGAAATGTGCCCAGAAAGGTATCACTTCCAAAGATCAGAATTGAAATATTCATTGCTTTGCTTTTCGCCCTCTTTCAAATTTAAGAACATAATTCTAAGAAGAAGCAGTCTTTCTGATGAAGGACTCTATGTATAACAGTCGGGAGTTTCAAAAAGGAAATAATCGTATGGAGTCTTACTCATGTTGAAAACATAAAGCTTTCAACCACGATTCCTCTGCTATACGTATACACACAGATCTCCAGCAATTTCGGATACCGAGGGATTTGTTCTTCGGTAGATTCTATAGGTACGGACGACTAAATAGATTTGCGGAGAAACTGCATTCTATGTAGAATATATAGCAAAATACAAAACAACAGTCATAATCCGGAGTTTTATTTATTTCACTTACTTACTTATATCAGTTCTATGTGAAGTTGGTGTAAATTAGATT
>JAQYWO010000194.1 GCA_029379215.1 Rhizonema sp. PD37 | reverse complement strand
CTAATATGAAGGTGTATAGATGCGTTTTATTAGAGGATTAAGTAAAGAAACTATTAAGATGCTCGAGCGAATTTATAAACAAAGTAAGTATCATCAAGTAAGGCAACGAGCTCAGTGTATTAAATTAAGTTATCAAGGATACACAATCAAAGATTTAATAATGATTTTTAATGTCAGCCGTTTGACAATTACTAATTGGTTGGATGATTGGGATACATTTGGACTGATTGGATTGTATGACAAAAAAGGAAGAGGAAGAAAGCCTAAATTAAATGATGAGCAGAAAAAACAGGTTAAGCAATGGGCAAAAGAAAGTCCAAAGAATTTGGATGTAGTCATAAAAAATCTTAGAGAAGCTTGGAATATAGAGGTGAGTAAAGAAACAATCAAAAGGACACTAAACTTATTTGCTTAGGAGTTGGCATAGGATTAAAAGAGGAGTGGCAGGACAGCCAGAACCCGCGATTTACAAGATAAAAAAGCAGGAATTAGAGGAGTTTCAACAACAGGAAGATAGGGGAGAAATAGATTTGAGGTATGTAGACGAAACAGGATTTTCTTTAAGTTCGTATGTTCCCTACGCATGGCAAGAAAAGGGAGACAAAATTACAGTTCTTACTCAAAAGAGTAAACGCCTAAATGCATTATATTTTTTAAATAGAAATAATGATTTAGATGTCTATTTATTTGAAAAGAGTATTAACAGTGATGTCGTCATGTTTTGTATTGATAAATTTTGTGAGACTTTAAAAAAGAAAACCGTATTAGTTCTAGATAATTCCTCCATTCATAGAAGTAACGCTTTGCTTGAAAAGCAAGAAGAATGGAAGGAGAAAGGATTAACCCTTTTCTTTTTACCTACGTACTCTCCAGAATTAAATATTATTGAGATTTTGTGGCGTTTTATCAAATATAAGTGGCTAGATGTATATGCATATTCTAGTTGGAAGAGTTTAGTCGAAGCAGTAGAAGAAATATTTCGTAATTATGGAGAAAAATATATAATCCATTTTGCGTAACTACTTATCAGAGAAAGCAAGTTGTCCATTTAATAGAAGTTTGGGGCTGAAAAAACAAAGTCAGCGCTAGCTCTGGCTCTTACTTTCTTCCCGCTATACATGAATACCGATATAAAAACCGCCTTAGCGTTCGCGCAGCCTCTCCGACAGGAGAAGAGAAGCCATGCCCGAAGGGCTTTAGACGCCAAGGCAGCCAAGGAAGGAGATGCAGAAGATAGGTAATCTTACATAAGACTTACGCAAACTCTACTCATACAAGAGCGTTCTTGGCACGGACAGATTTTTACGGAGGGAAACCAAAGGTGCGAACTGTCCTCGTCTTTGCGGTTCAATAAATTAAGCCTTTTAGTAACCTTTGCCTAAGTCCTATTAAAGTGAGACGGTATGAACCGGGGTTTTAAGAGAAAGGGCCATACTCGGCTTAACAATAGCTGGAACAATTTTTTCACAAGCCATTCTGGCACCGGATAAATTTCGCGCAGTTGGTCCCACTTGTAGTGCAGCTAACCCACCCATAATAAATAATTCATAACCTGGTAAACGCAAACAAGTATCCAAAACAGGGAAACCTTTCACGATAGGAATTGAGTAAGCATCTAAAATTTCTGTTAATAAAGGTTCACTCATGACATCAAATTTGCTTCCAGTGGATAACCAGATACGCTCGTATTCATAATTACTGCCATTACTACATTTCACTAACCAATTCTTACCCAACCACTCAGCTTGAAGGACTTGGCAATTTTCATCAATTTTCAGATGATTAGTACGCTTTTGTCGCCGCAGTTGCATTGCGATCGCTGGTGTCATTGAACCACCGTTTCTTGCCTGCTGAATGATGGAAACACGTTTCTCCCAATCTAATTCGGCAAAAAATGCCTTGAGATACTTTGGTCCTAACCAACCTGGTTCGGCATCGAATAATTTTTCTTGCAATTGTCGCCTCATCATCAAATGTACTTTTGCACCATGAGATAGCGCACCTAATGCCAAATGTCCACTCGTCAACCCTCCACCCACAATCAACACTCTTTCACCTCCCAACTGCAATCCCCGTAAATCGACTGTTTGGGAGTGGCAAAGTCTATCTTGGGGATATGTTGACTGAATCAAGTTCGTCCAATCAGGTATTTGAAGTTGAGCGCTACCTGTCGCTAGTACGACTCGCCGCGCAATTATCGCACTCCCGTCTTGCAACCATAAGCGGAATCGAGGTGGAAGACAATGAGATAAGGGTTCAATTCTCCTGACTCCTAAAGGAATAACGTGCTTGTGCAAATGCCAACGGCAAATCACATCCTGACAAAAGTCTTCAAACAGCTTGGTTCCAGGTAAATCATAAGGGGGAAAAAGTTCATCAGGACGAGATTCAGCAAATTTCCGCAAGGCGAAAGGGTTGGGATCTGGATGGTGGACAGCAGGAGAGCGCAAATGAGGGATTTGCAAAGCCACAAATTGGTGTTGCCATCGACTCATCCATTCACCACTGGGGTCAAATACCAAAAGTTTATCCCTAATCTTCTGCCGTTTTTGCAGCAGATGTGTAATTAAGGTAAGAGCATGAGGTCCCGCCCCAATAATTGCTATGTCTATTTTCGCCGGAACGGTGGTCATAATTTGTAGTGTGACCAGTAGATGGTTATGATAATCATTATTATAACCACTCATTTTGCTGGAAATAACAAAAATGATTATCATTATTTTATGACCCTACCTGTAATCACTGTTGTCGCCGGACCAGTCGGTTGTGGTAAAACCGCTTGGATTTACCAACAACTGGCTTTGAGAGAGGAGATTCGTGTTGCTCATGAAAATGTATTGTATTTCAGCCCTGGTACTGGGAGCGTTCCTATTGACCAGACACGCCTTGTTACGGACTTTCCGACAGTTAAAGTCTTTAATGACGGTGAAGAAGTTGAGTTCTTCCACCAACTAGCCGTAGCAGATGCTGTCTACATAGAATTAGGATTCCACTTGGAATTAAGCGCAGTCGCCCAGATATTAGACACTTTACCGTACCTTGGAATAGCAGTTTTACCACCACACCTCAAAGATTCAGAGTGGCATTCTTGGGCAAACGAGATTGTACCAGGATCTAATATCCAAAATAGTCTTGTACAAGCCCGATTGTGGCGAGCATCCAGCACTGGTCAAGTTATAGATGAAGACAGTTTGCACGAGTTTTGGTACGAAGTCACACATGGTGCTTACGGTAAAGTAATCCGTGCGAAGGGAATTTTCAATGTTCCCGATGGTAGGTCAGTTTACGCTGATTTTGTTGCGGGTGTTCCGTCAACCCATTTTCAAGAATTAGATCTTCCACGTTATTTAGAAGGTGTACCCCAGCGTTTCAGTGGTTTGGAAATGTTTGGAGAAAACTTAGATGAAGAAATTTTGAAGCAAACTTTGCAAGATTGCTGTTTATCTCAAGCAGCAATTTTACATTACCAAGAACAAGTAAAAGAGATTCTACATCAGGAGACACAAGCGTGAAAATAGCAGTGATGTCATGTATTCATAGCAACCATGAAGCTTTAGATGCTGTCTTGTTAGATATTGACAAGCACTCATGTGAAAAAATTTATTGTCTCGGTGATTTAGTAGGATATGGTCCTTACCCGAATGCAGTCATTGCACAAATTCGCTCCTTAGATATTCCCACCTGTGCAGGATGCTGGGATGAAGATATTACTGAGGGGCTGAATGCTTGCGATTGTAGCTATCCCTCTTTAATATCTGAGAAACGGGGAAAATTGGCTCACGAATGGACTAACAAAGAAATAACACCAGAAAATCGCGAATTTTTGGCACAATTGCCCCACAGTTTGCGTGAAGGAAACTTAACTTTTGTTCATGGCAGTCCACACAGCAACCACGAGTATTTGTTACCAGAACTTGACGCGTTTGTGGCACTTGAACGAGTACATTTCGTGGATGCAGATGTACTATTTTGTGGTCATACTCATGTGCCTTATATCCGTGTTCTGGATGCAGGGAGTTTACAATTTCGCGTTAAAAGTCCAGGTAAAGAAGAACAGGAAAAAACCTTTACTTCACCTCTCAAGCGAATTGTTAATGTTGGTTCAGTGGGAGAACCCCGACATGGGCGGCCGAATGCAACTTATGTAATTTATAACACTGACACTCAAGAAGTGACACTACGAGAAGTCCCCTACGACTACCAGAAAACTTGTGCCGCAATTATCGCTCATGGCTTACCTGCGATTTTTGCTTGGCGTTTGGCACATGGGTTGGAATTTGCGGAACGGGCTGGTGATCCAACTCATGTTTGTACGAGGTAATGGGGGTTAGCGGTTAGATGAATAAATGGGTAATTTTAAGCGGAATTGAGGGGAATCTCGCAGCTTATGAGGCTGTGCTGGCAGATATAAAGCGTCGAAGTCGTGAAATAGAGGCATTATATATTCTCGGTGATTTAGTTGGACCAACACGAGAATCGGAAAAGTTGGTGGAAAGGGTACTTAACCCCCGACGTGGAGAATTAGAAGCTTTGGTTTGTAAGGGATGGTGGGAGGAACAGTGTTTGATTTTACACGGTCTTGGTGCTACTGGGGAACCAACTCAATTAATGGCGAAATATGGAGGAGAAACCGTTAAGTCGCTGTGGGAGTGTGTTTCCCGTCAGACTGTGGAATGGTTGAGGACGCTTGATTTTGGTTTCTTTGAATTGGATTGTTTGTTAATTCACGGTACAACAGTATCTGTTGACGAGGAACTCACAACAGATACTTCTCCAATTATGATGTGTGACCGCCTCCAAAGGATGCAAGCCAACACCTTATTTTGTGGTCGTTCTGGTTTGGCTTTCCAGTATCAATTGCAAGCAGGTTCCATCACGACAGAAGTTACAACCTTGGACAGTCAAACTTCTCCCGAAACCCTCAACATTGCCCTACGTCAAGTTATTGGGGTGGGTAATGTAGGGCGGACACCAGGAGAAGCAACTTATACCGTCTACAATCCAACCTTGAATCAAGTGCAATTCAAAACTGTCCACTACGGGGTAAGTAAGGGTTTTGGAGTTAGCAAAAATAGTCTACTATCTTAGCACTTAAACACGTTGGCGATACGTCCTTGAAAGCCGTTGCACCTTTTCAAGGGTAAGTATCCTGCTTTGACACAAGTCTACTTGCCAGAGAGTTAATTACATGGGGAAGCTCGTAACACGAATCCTTCCCATCTTCAAATTGGTGTATCTTACCAACCGCGCTTTAAGCGTGGCAAGTGCAACCTGGATGTCCGCAGCCTTCTCCTTCTGGGTGATGATTGGCGCAATTTTCACCGCAGTAAGGCTTACCATCTTTCATGACAGCATTAGATAGCGAAACAATGCACAGACAAGATTCACAGGCACATTTCATTTGATTTACGGAAGTCATATCTTTACTTTAATCACTTACAAGAACAATATAACATATGAATAACTATTCATATGTTATATTCAAAAAATTTTTGTTGTATTTTTCTAAAGGGATTTAACCTTAAAGAACATCGGAAGCTGGATACAGCAAAAGCAGCACGGATTGCTTGAAACAAACCTACTTCATCCCGAATTGCTATGGCTTCATCGCTAGAGCTACACAAGGCGAAAGCGAGAGCTAATTCATTGACTGCTTTCAAATACTCCTCTAATCCATCTTCTCTCCCAAGAATACGATCCATCGCTCCTGGAATAACAGATACCCGTTGCGCTGGAGTGCCTGTGAAAAAAGAGGAATAGTCGAAACCGTGGAACAGTGCTTTGACAACTTCGTACTTTGCCAACATCAAAGCGATCGCAATTAGAACTGTGATTGCGACTAAGGCTATGGAAAAAACAGGTGAAAAGGTAGGGGAAACTCTATGGAATAAAACTGGTGAGTTTCAAAGTCACTCTCAAAAACACTTTCTCAGATATATGCTAAGTCTGATTGACAGCTTGATGGGAATTAAGTAATATATACCACAGATTATTTTTGAAAATGAATACCATTATTATTGCTAAAATCGAGACGGCAACAAAAGGATATTAGAGGTGGAACTACAATTTATGCGTACAATGTGTTCAAGCATCTTTCAATCAGTCAGGGATATTCTTCAGGTTCAAAGTCGCTTCCCTCAATGGCAAAGAGTGGGGACGACTAGCGTGTTATCCTTCTCCTTACTAGTTCCACTCCTGGCTAGCTGTAGCTCTGGAACCGACACTGCTTCCACTCCTGAATCCAGCGTCAGCACAACTCCTGTTGGCAGTGCCAGTTCGGCTCCCCAAGCTAATAACACGGGTACAGCACCTGTACAAGTCGTGGCTGCTGAGAATTTTTGGGGTAGTATTGCGTCTCAAGTAGGTGGCAACCGAGTTAAAGTCACAAGCATTATCTCTAATCCCGACACCGATCCTCACGATTACGAAGCTAAACCCACCGATGCCCGTACTGTTGCCAGTGCCCGTTACGTAATCGTCAATGGTGCTGGGTACGATTCGTGGGCATCAAAGCTGCTTGCTGCCAACCCAGTGAGTGGACGAAAGGAACTTAATGTGGGCGAACTGGTGGGTAAGAAAGAAGGAGATAACCCACATTTGTGGTATGAGCCAAACTATGTGTACCGAGTTATTGATCAGATCACAGCTGACCTAAAAAGCATTGATCCAGCCGACGCATCCTACTTTGACGCGCAGCGCACACAATATTTGAATGTCGGTCTCAAGTCTTATAAAGATACAATCAGCACAATTAAGCAGAAGTATGGTGGGATACCAATTGCCGCGACAGAAAGCATTTTTGCTTACCAATCGCCCGCATTAGGTCTAAATTTGACTACACCACCAGAATTCATGAAGGCGATCGCTGAAGGGCAACAGCCGACGGCAAAAGACAAAGTCACGTTTGACAACCAGATAGCACAGAAGCAAATCAAAGTCTTTGTCTACAATAAGCAGAATACGACGCCAGACATAAATGCTTTAGAGAAAAAGGCTGAAGCGGAGAAAATTCCTGTGGTTCCGATTACCGAGACTCTTAGCCCAGCAACGGCATCCTTCCAAGATTGGCAAGTGGGGCAACTCAAAGACTTGCAGCAAGCATTAGCCAAGTCTACAGGCAAATAAGCGTTATAGCGCGGGTATGACTCTCGTTATTGAGTATAACATTAGCAATGTAATTTTTTCTCCCCTGTAGAAGATATGCCTAAACAGTAATCTAAAGGGCACCGCTCATGAGTCATATCCCCCCTTATTTCCCAAGCTAAACAATATATGATCCGTAACTCGATAGGTTTTGATCAAGTGCTGCCATCCCCGAATATAGCTCGCAACGGCTTAAATTCACAACCTGTGATTCAATTTGAACATGCTCTTGTCCGGCGTGGAAGTCGCATACTCTGGAGTGACGTCCAGTTGACTGTAGAGCCTGGTGAATTTATTGCTATCCTCGGACCAAATGGCGCTGGAAAATCAACTTTACTGAAAGCAATTTTAGGTTTGCTGCCGTTAAGTGAAGGTAAACTGACTGTCTTGGGAGCGTCTGTGCGCCGTGGAAATTCCGCTGTCGGCTATCTTCCCCAACGACGAACATTTGGTCCAGATGTACATGTGCAAGGGCGCGAACTGGTGCGCTTAGGTTTAGAGGGGACGCGGTGGGGAGTGCCTCTGCCACTACTGCGGCGACTTTGGGGTGGTGGTAAGCTCGCGCGTGAGGAGCGGCGGCGAGTGCATCATGCTATTGAGATGGTGGGTGCTACTGGCTATGCTCATCGTCCTATTGGTACTCTCAGTGGTGGCGAACAGCAACGTCTACTCATCGCACAGGCACTGGTGACTCGACCAAGCATTTTGCTTCTCGACGAACCCCTCGACAGTCTGGATCTGTACAATCAGCAAGCTGTATCTTCATTAATCCGCAGCGTTAGCCAGGAATATAAGATAACTGTACTGCTTGTTGCCCATGATGTCAATCCGCTCTTGCCCTACATAGATCGAGTATTATACATTGGGCGCGGTCAGATAGCAATTGGCAAACCGGAAGAGGTGATTAACTCAGATACACTCTCGCATCTTTATGACTCTCCAATTGAGGTGCTACATACTCAAAATGGACGGTTGATAGTCGTCGGTCAGCCGGAGTCGGTTACGTATCATCCTCACAACCATCACGGTCATTAACATGCTAGCATCTGATGTTCAATTGTCATGGAATCTCGTCTCTGATTTCCAACAGCTTTTTGCTTACCACTTTATGCAGAATGCTTTCACTGCCGGGATGCTAATTGCACTGATTGCCGGGAGCGTGGGATACTTTATGGTCCTTCGCTTTCAAAGTTTCGCTGGGCATACGCTGGCTCACGTTGGCTTTGCTGGTGCTGCTGGTGCGCTGCTTTTCGGTGGATCGGCGATTGTGGGCTTGCTCGTTTCCTGTATTGGTGCGGCGCTCGGAATTGGGCTATTGGGCGGACGACGCGTCCAAACATCATGGGCGCATGGAATCGGCATCGGCACGATTCAGACTTTCTCTATGGGACTTGGTATTTTGTTCCTCCAGCTATCGCACTCTTATACAGAAAATGTCTACGCAATTCTATTTGGAGCTGTACTTGGCATTAGTGATATAGATGTACATCTCATTGTATTCACGACGGTGGTGACATTAGCCGGGTTAATGGCGATCGCGCGACCTTTGTTATTTGCCTCCATCGATCCGGATGTAGCTGATGCCCGTGGCGTGCCTGTGCGCTTCCTCGACTATGCCTTTCTTGTCTTGCTAGCTTTTGCTGTGGCGCAATCAGTGCAGGTTGTGGGGGTGCTGCTAATCTTTGGGCTGCTAGTGACGCCGGCAGCGATCGCACAACAACTCACTTCCCGCCCAGGCATCGCGGTTGGACTGTCCATTTTCCTGGCGTTGTTCTTCACTTGGGCTGGTTTGGCTATAGCATACTTCACACCCTATCCTGTCGGATTTTTCATCACAGGCTTGGCTTTCGGAACTTATATTTTGGTGCGCCTATTTCAGGTTGGGCGTGCTATGTTCGATAGGCGGAGGTTCAAGCGCCAAGGGGTCTTTGGATAAAAAATATGATTGAGTCGATATTACTATCAGATATTCAGCCCTTCTCGCTAAACCTAATTTCTGACATTCACCAGATGCTCAGCCTAGATTTCATGCGTTACGCTTTCTTGGCGGGTACCATGGTGTCCATCGTCGCTGGATTAGTTGGATACTTTATTATACTACGCAATCTAGTCTTTGCCACCGAGGCACTGGGGCATGTCACCTTCACAGGAGCACTGGCTGCTGCTGTAATCGGTCTCGATCCGCTCATTGGACTATTTGGAGCAACAACCTTAGTCGCAATTTTACTAGGTGTTTTAGGTACACGAGTGCGAGAAAACGACGTGGTAGTTGGCACCGTACTGGCGTGGGTACTGGGACTTGGCGCACTCTTCTTGAGTATTTACACCACAAAATCCAGTGGTGCTAATGGTACTTTCGGTGTCAAATACCTCTTCGGTTCACTTTTTGGTCTACAGGCACAACAGGCGCAGCAGGTTGCTATAATCGGCTTGGGAATCATTGTCGCATTGTTAGTCATTGCCCGACCCCTACTATTTGCTTCCCTCGATCCCGATGTGGCATTAGCGCGTGGTGTACCCGTGCGAATTCTGAGTTTGATCTTCTTGGTTTTGGTGGCGCTTAGCTTGGCTGAAGCAGTGCCGGCTGTCGGCTCTCTGTTGAATTCCGCACTGCTGATTACACCTTCCGCGATCGCTCAGCGACTGGTGACTCGCCCAATGGTAGCACTTGTACTTTCTGCAGTACTGGCACTAACTTTTACCTGGCTCGGTTTAACAGTTGGTTTCTATGCCTCCTACCCAGTCAGTTTTGTCATCAGTACCCTAGCCTTCGTCACTTATGTCTCAGTAGTCACCTGGCAACGGCTACGAGCTTCGCTTACTCCGCGCCTACGGAATAGAGCACGCCTTAACTAATGTATAGCAGTCTTAGAGAATATTTATTAATCAACTAATAACTCGTTTGTTTCATCTGGTGGTTCGTCTGTAAAATAGGTTATTAAGTCCAATTTCATACTTTCAATGATAAAAGCCTTAATCTTCGACTTGGACAATTGTTTGGCTGCGGCTAACGAAGTTGGAGAGCAGCTTTTTGCGCCTGCGTTCGATGCAATCAGGAAGGCAAACCACGGCACCGTCTCCTCAGAGACACTCTCGCAAGCGTTCACTGATTGTTGGCGCTATCCTCTGGATTGGGTAGCGACTAAATACGGGTTTTCTGAAGCGATGCTTGCGGCAGGTGGGAAAATATTTGCGACAACGGAGGTTAAGGAACCGATGTCTGGCTATGGCGATCTGGCGATATTATCTGAACTGCCAGTTCAACGCTTTTTAGTGACTTCCGGCTTCCGCCTTCTTCAGGAGAGCAAGATCAAGGCACTAGGCTTAGAGCGATTGTTTACAGCCATCTATGTGGATGCGATTGATGAGCCGCACAGGAAGGGCAAGCAGGGACTTTTTGAGAGTATCCTGAATACTCACCGATTCAGCTCAGCAGAAGTGCTTGTGGTTGGAGATAATCCAGATTCGGAGATCGAAGCGGGAAATCGGCTGGGCATCAGAACAGTGCAGACTCTCCGGGCAGGAGTGCCGCGTGCAGACAATGCGACTTTTTATATCTACTCTTTGAGCGAACTAAAAGAGCTTTTGAGCGGAATGTGAGTTAGTATATATGCAATCATTCCAGCGATGCTTGCTTAAAAGCTTTATTATTGGGCAACATTATCTGCCAGTCTTGCAAGGTTTCCACATCAATTATAGGGTTGATAAATGTCCCATCAAGTACATGCCCTCCTGCTCTGCTATCACTTGTAATGAAATGAAAGTGATAACCTGTTTGGTTTACATCCTTAAAGTATTGTGGCAGCCGAAATCCTACTAATGTACCTTGCACATTTTGCAATTCAAAAACAATCTGCTGCTGACTAATCACATCGTTTAACGGTTTATAAGGCGGTGTTTGTTTAGGTTCACTCCTGACTTTCAAAGAGGGGAAGGTTCCCTGTAAGCGGATTGCATAAGGTAAGTTCAACGTTGGTAACTGTTCGTCAATTTGAGAAAGCAATTTTTGATAAGTCAAAAGTCCAGTCAAAGGAAGTGATTGCTCTTTCCGAAAAAATGTCACAGCAGAAAATGGTGTTTTAGAATTATCTGTAACAGGATAGGCAACACCGTCTGCTCTAATTTGATAAAACTTGCCATCGAGAACTACCATCTCTCCATCTAATCCCTCAAGAGTTCCCAGCCCAAAGTTTCCATGAGATTTAAGCTCAGCTATTGTTGTCGCTCCCTCATACACTCCAACGTTTAAAGCTCCCAAGGTAGAAACCTGATATCCTATGTGAGGTTGGAGAAATTGTTGGGAATAAGCAGGTAACACGCTGGCTACGAGGGCAATCAGGCACAGGGCAATCCATAAATACCGTTTTAGCTTCACTCTCTTCTCCTGGTACAGAACTTTAGGGCATCATTTGCCGTAGTCTAAGCAGCAAAAATGCGTCTAATTATAGAGTAGATCGCGATCACCACCTGTTTTACAAGAGAAGAAAAAACGGTTTACCGCAACCCAAAAACGTCTATTGCAACAGCTTGAATTCAAAAGTGCATCAGTTAGCTAAAATCTTTCTTGAAAGCCAAAAAGTTTGTCAGTTCATTCAATTTGACCAACTATCAACGAGAATAATGCAATTTGTGGTACAGTATAAATTTGCCAAAAAATATTAAAACCTACTTCCGGACTGGAAGAAAGTTACTGCGGAAATAACCGTCACGGAGATATTACTACGCCCTATAGGGCAAACGTGATTATCCAGCACAAACCACGTAAAACGGGATATTTTGACAGCAATGTCTTAAGAGTCTCCGTGGCTGTCTTCTGTGGAGAGTGTCTATGGAGTTTTCCCTTATGAGTATCATAATTCCCGATGACATCTTCCGAGCATCAAACATGAGCGAGGATGAACTGAAATTAGAAATTGCTATCTTGCTTTATCAGCAAGGTAAAATTAGCAGTGGCAAAGTCCGAGCCTGGACAGGAATCACAGTCATTGAATTCCAGCATGAACTGGCTAAACGTGGTATACACATCAACTATGATGTAGAAGACTTTCAATCCGATGTGCGGACACTCCAATCAATGGGGTTACTGTGATTGTAGTTAGCGACACATCGCCGATCACAAACTTGGCAGCGATTTGTCAGTTAGATTTACTGCGTCAGTTATATAGTGACGTTATCATTCCCCAAGCCGTTTATAACGAGATGGTAGGTGTAAATAAGGTTGTCCCTGGCGCAGTAGAAGTACAGCAGCTATCTTGGATTCAGACGATTAATTATAAAGTAGATCGCGATCGCCACCTGTTTTACAAGAGAAGAAAAAACGGCTTACCGCAACTCAAAAACGTCTATTGGAACAGCTTGAGTTGAAAAGTGCATCAGTTAACTTTCTTAACATCTATTAAGAAAGTAGCAACATTGTTGCCCTATCCCCGTGCTTTTCGATGCCCAATTGATTTGTGAGGCTTACCAGTGGTTGAAGAGAAACTTGAGTAGAAAATTTTAGCAATACCAACGGCTTGCCAAGGCTTGAAATCCACACCAATAAATTTTCCTACACCGTAAACTACATGATGGAGATTACTACCTGCTACGTTCGTGGCTTTTAAAAAACCTTGACCACGAGAAGCTACACTACCAGTAGTAAATTTATTCCAAGGAATTCCTAATACATCACCAATTTTCTGTAGAGGAACTGACTATTTACTTAAATTACCGTTTGTTCAGGGTGCTGGAGTTTATAAGTTACAACACTATTTAAATATTTTTACTGAGTCCAAATTTTATTGTGCTGATTATATTCAATATATATTTTTATACCATATATGGGGTCATCGTGGATAGAAAGGGTTTTTTGTACGCTAACGAATATCTTGCACCTAACCGTATAACCTTGCCTGTATTCAAAAATAGCGCAAGAAAGTTACATTACTTTTTTTGGCTTTTATCAGCAAAACAAGGACTTCAAGATTAGTACTGAGTGTTAAAATCACATCAATTTTTCTTTGTGCAAGATATGAGATCAGGAATATACTCATACGCACAAGTTTTAAGAACCTTTAAAGCAAAAATGCGCCTTATCTTGTCTTAAAATATTTGTATAATATAATACTAGTAATGTGTAGTAGATTTAATAAGACTGATCTTTATTTTATTAATAATTTTAGCCAATTAACTCCTTTGCCGATCTGGGCAATTTTTTTTATTAATGTAGGATGCTGGCTTGCACAAGCTGAGATACAAAAAAATCGGTTAGTTTTAGGTCTTGCTATTCCCACCAGGAATTACGCTGCCGCTTTAGCAGCACTAGGTGTTGTGCAGGCGAGAGCCAATATTCCAATCGATAGGATTAACAGCAATATATATTTTGAGCAACTGTGTAAGTTACCCAAAGGTACACCAGTTGTTTTTCATGATTGTAAGAGGAGATACAAGGGGATCTATCAAGGTATCGTTGAAACTTATGGTGAACGGCGATTACGAATCCAAATAGAAAACAAAAGGAGTGGCGGTCTAGCTAATCTGGTATCTGTTAAGCAATCCCATAATGTGACAATTGCACATAAGCCCAATATTAATCTTCCTAAAAAGCAATCTGGCAGACCTATTATTACTCATAATGAATTTCTTGATGATGTAATCGGTAAAGCTAATATGAGTGAATTTACCACCAAAAGTCGGTTAGATTGTGCAGTTATTGGACGTATTACTAGTCTCCAAAATGAAATGTTGGAAACTTCATTTACCAGTTTTTCATCAACCTCTAAATTGAATACTGGGGTTTTAAAAGATATTTTGCGAGTACGTAATTTTTTATCTGAAGGTCAATCCTATAGGTCGGAAATATTACCATCACAGGGTAGTCTTCCTCCACAAACAACAGATGGTTTAGTACCTTATGTAACAATATTCGATGGCGCAACAGGCTTTATTAAATGGCGTGATGACTGGCGTAATTCCCATTGGATAATTTTACTTGAACGTACAGAGAACTATTTTCAAGAAGCAGTACAAATTATCAACAACGACTATATAAATCGTCAAAATTGGGAAGAAATAACGAATATTGTTCGTGCTCCTTCTGGTGTAGAAATGGTTGTTTATGAGGAACTTTGTCAATGACTTATATTTCGTTATCAAGTGTAGATGAAATTTACTCATGTAGCAGTAGCATCAAAATTTATAGGAATCGCTTAGATCATCATAAATTTAGTATTTTTTGCCGATTAATTAAAAAATTTGAACAGTCACTTGGCGAAGATATAGAGGAAGATTACTGGAAAGATTTTTTGCAACCATTGAGACAGTATCGATTTAAACTGTGTGCAGCACCACTACCATTTAACCATCCCATAGTTTGTCAACCAGAAACTATTATTTTTTTAGAAAAGCATCTAAAAAATTGCAAGTTTATATATTCTGGTTTTGCCTCAGTAGCAAATGAAATATTCGATTCTTTAGTTGATTTATCAAAATGTGATGATAATCCAATACTAGATTTTCTAGAAAAAAAAATTCCAAATAACTCTTTACTGATAAAAGAATCATATCTAGTTTCTCCAGTAGAAAATGTATTATCTGTAAGCCATACACTCAATAAAAATTTCATATTAACACCAACTCAGTTACGCACAAATAACTGTCATAAAAGATTAGTTCTTATAGGTGCAACACGCTGGTTTCCTGATTACATTTTTACAGCTCCACGAACCTATGAAATAGACATAGTTCAATACAGTTGGATAAAAGATAAATGGCAGCCTACACCCGTATTTATAGCTTCTCAAGAGAATGTAATACAATCCAATATTGTCTATTTACCGATTTGTAACATAGAAGAGGTGAATACAAAAAATACCAATATTGCTCAAGAAGATTATCTTCATCCAGATGAAATTATTCTTCCAAGTATAAACTGGATACAGATGTGTAAAAAAATCTCTACTTTTTCGTCATCTATTGACAATGAAGGAAGTATTGAAGCACGTTTGTTTTTATTAGAAGGAGAAATAGCTGTTTTCCTTGATACTAATACTAAAGTACTGGTAATTGATTTGAGCGAGGATGGTGAATCACAGTTAAAAAGAGAATTTGTTACTGATATTGAAATAGGTATGTTTATTATTCTCCGCACCAATGGAGGCGGTGATTATATCATTCCATTAGCCAATCATATCTTAGGAGAAAAAGCTCAATACTTTAGAGAATTACAACAACTGTGGAAAACTTGTCTCAAGAACAAAGTCAGTTCAAGTAGTTTACAAGATGTTAGCAGGAGGCTAGTAAACTTAGGTTCTAAACTTGCTAAAAATGAGCAAAATATTCGTACTTGGATGTGTATCAGAAATATTAAACCTAAGAATGAGAAAGATTTTAATGCTATATTAACTTTTGTTGGGTTAGCAGGTAGATTAGAAGAGTTTCATGAAGCCGCAGAAGAAATTTACCGCGCTCACTATCAAGCTGGTAAACATATTCGTCAATTACTTCTGCACAAAGTTCTTACTTCTAACTTACAAAAGCTAGAGCAAATAGGCAAAATGGATTTTGAACTTTCCGAAGCAGATGGCGGTAGCATGACTGCATTTCGGGTAGTGGATATTAATAAAGAAGTAATTACGCTTCCTTCTTCAAGAATTACACATCCTTTTCAACTAGATGGTGAATTGATCAATGACTAAACATATAGAAAATAGAGACAAAATTATTCAATCACTTCGAGAAGAGCTGGTAGGACCCTCACCACAAGGAAAAGCAATAAACTGTTCTGGTGAAATAACTTTCAATTCGGCGCAAGAAGGTTTCTATGGTCCCTGGATACAAGACAATGGCGAGGAAATTCTACAAAGAGACTCACCTACAATAAGGTATGGTGTTGGAGTCCTTTATTCATTAAATACAAAATTAGAAAATG
>JAQYWO010000193.1 GCA_029379215.1 Rhizonema sp. PD37 | reverse complement strand
ACAATATTACACCACATTTTCATACAGAACTTATGTTGGAAGTTCCCACGAATATAACTCATTTTCTTAAAATCGGCTGTATAGAAATCCGTATAGGAGTCGTGAAAATATAAGTCAGGAAACGAACCGTCCTGACGCTGTTACCCCTTTAGGGAAGCAAGCTACGCATGATTGCGTTTCCAGTGATAGCGTTTCACTTTAAAATTGATACGAATAGGCAGCAGAGGAGCAGAGGAGAAAAAAATTAGAACCCATTTGTATCAATAATTTCGTGAAATGGTATCAGAAGATTCACTAACGGTTACGCTACTTGTCACGCGTGCTTCCCCAAAGAGGTACGTCAAGATCGCGCTGCGCGTTCCACAATTTTTAATTAAATGCAGAGACACGCTTTTAAAGCTTCTCTACAGAAGTTTTTCTTGATACTTCTTCCCTTGTTTTCTCTATCTTCCTTTATAAGGATAGTTAAGTATTTTTAGACACAAACGTTGTCTCAGCTAAATCATTTCAAACTCTGTATTATGACTCTTGAGAAAATCGTGAGTGAAATGATCTACCACATTCGTATCACTCAATTCTAAATTATAAAAATCTACAACCTCATGCTCAAAATATGGCCCAGCGTGCCAAGTTCCTGCTTCTAACTTGATAAAGCAATTTCCCGGAATGCGGAAAGCCGCAATGTCTTCGACAGAAGGTTCATCCACATCATTATTCGGAGGACAAACTGCCATCAGCCAGTTCTTTCCTTGCAAAGAACCTAGACATTGAGTACATTGCATATGGCGAGTGATGGTGTGAAATTTATGCCCTCGACGATGCAGTTGCATGATATAAAAGCGGGGAGTACCTTTGTCAAGTACTAATTGAGCATCTTCTACACAAAAGCGTTTACCATCTTGACTGGGAGAAATCACTTGTCCGTAACGGCGAAAGTTTTCTGGACTTATCCATTCTGCCCGTAATTGTTGTACTGTTTTGAATGTATTCATTTCTGTAGGGGCGGGTTTAACGAGATCTCGTATCGCCTCATATATTATAAATGTTAAACCTGCCCTTAACAATGACTTCTAACTTTTTCTACAAAAAGGAACTCACTTTAATTCCAGCATTTCCTTGGTAATAAGTGACTTGGGGATAATTGAAGCTTGTTTTTCTAAATCTGCTGGTTTTGTGTACAACCAAGCCCAAGCAATTAAAACTGCCTGAAGAGGAAGTCTAATAATATGTACCCAAGGCGAATTTGGTATATGGTCAATTTTAATCATATTTACTGCCATATTAATATTGGATGGGTAAACAGCAATAAAAAGAGCAATTAGTCCCCATGCAGTTGCTTGACTAACTGGCGGGACTAATAATCCTATACCACCGAGAATTTCATAAAGCCCACTAAGATAAACTAATCCGTAAGGATAGGGAAGTTGGGGTGGGACAATTTTTGCGTATTGATCTGGAACGGTAAAGTGCGTTATTCCAACTATGATGATCGCTACGGCAAGGATGACACGGAAGAGTTCTTTGAAATTGATATTGTTCATCTGTATATTTGAGTCTATTCTTTTAGTTTCTTAGCCTGAGGCCAGTCCGTCTTCAGTCAATAGTCAGAAAAATGTCAATTTATGCTCTACAGCAACACTAAATGCTGATGATATCGCAGTGAACATGGATAGCAGTAATTACAACCAGTGGATTGAAGGTTAGTGGAACACGTAGTTTGAGGTACTTCTTAGTATTAATACGTATGCTTCACCAACGATAAATTTATGATTATTTAGCTTTCGTTTAATCTCCCACCCTCTTAATTCAAACGTACTGTTTAGTTTTCTGAGTCAATGTGTGACAAATTAAGTTACATAATGTAGTTTTATCAGGTTTTGCATAAATCTTGTCCAACAAGAGCGTAAAATACTCGTGTACCGTTAGGATATTTTTTGAGATCCTCTTGTAATTCAGTAGAGGTCATTTGCTGAAAATTTGGTATACCCATATTAAGTCTCAAATTTCCAAATGTTACATTTAACCTATGGAATATAATATAAGATACAGCCGTCTCAGAGCCATCCATGAGCTATTGCATTAATCCGAATTGTCTTAAGCCCCAAAATACTGGAGAGTCAAAATTCTGCTTAGGTTGTGGCTCTGAGTTACTCTTACACAAATGCTATCAAGTCACTCGTCTACTGAGTAACCCAAATAAGCCTAGTGGTTTTGGCACTATTTATGAAGTTAATCATAATGGCTTGCTGAAAATTTTGAAGGTACTGCACAACCAACATCCTAAGGCCATTGAACTGTTTCAACAAGAAGCACAAGTTTTGCAGCGACTGAATCATTCTGGTATTCCCAAAGTCGAGAAAGACGGATATTTTGTATGTACATTCCAAGATAACTTTCCCATACACTGTCTAGTCATGGAAAAAATCGAGGGAATAAATTTAGAGGAATGGCTTGAAGAAAGGAACAATGAACCAATTGCGGAAAGTGTGGCAATAAGTTGGTTGAAGCAATTAGTAGAAATATTACATGTAGTTCATCAACAGCAATATTTTCATCGGGATATTAAACCGGCAAATATTATGTTAAGAGCTGATGGACAGCTAGCATTAATTGACTTTGGTACAGCAAGGGAAGTCACTCAGACTTTCCTGCAGAAAATAGCGGGGCAGCAAATTACAGGCATTGTGTCGGTAGGTTACACACCTTTAGAACAAAGTAATGGCAAAGCTGTGCCCCAATCAGATTTTTTTGCTTTGGGACGCACCTTTGTGTATTTGCTGACAGGTAAGCATCCCAGCGTCTTTCCTTATGACAGCTATACTGGTGAACTAATTTGGCGAGACAATGCTATTCCAGTTTCTTACACATTGGCAGATTTCGTTGATTATTTGATGAAGTCTTTTCCGGGAAAGCGACCTCAAAGTACTCAAGAAATATTAGAGTGCTTAGATAAGATTGAGAATAATATACCTTTATTTAGTTCGAAAACACAGATTACTGAAACTACTACAGTCATCTCGCCCAGAAAATTACCAGATCAATATAAAATTCTTCTTGCAGGTGGTGTAATTCTGATTTTGGGAACTACAGGCTTATACTATGCATTTCATCAGCAGTCGCAAACTGCAAATATTCTTTCATCTCGTTGTACTTATGTGGTTGCCGATCCAGATGATCCGTCCTTGAATGTACGAGTCGGTCCAGGAACTAATGAACAAATCATCCATCAATTAAAAAATGGAACGAGTTTATCTGTTGTGACTGTTGTAAATGGAGACAAAGGTTGGCTTGAGATTGATTCTCCAGTTAAAGGTTGGGTTGCAGGAAATCGTACAAAAAAAACCTGTAATCCATAGCAATTGTTTGAGCGTTCTCGATCTCCAATTGCTGCCACTTCCGTGGTGACTAACAATGCTTAGCCACGCGCAATCCCCACAATTCCCCTTGCTTTCATTGGCACCGCTAAGGCTGCCGTGACTTGAAACTGAGCCATAAAATCAACGTAACATTGAGTGAATTATCCGGCATAAATGTTTGCTGTGGCTTGGATACGACCTTGTTTGTAAGGCTGATAACTTTCTACAAACTTGGGGTCTTATTAAAGATTGCCATTGTACCGTAAAATAAAGAAAGTTGGACTGACAGCTGAACTGAGTTGCAATTTTAATGACTAAACCTAAGATTTTTATTGATGGGGAAGCAGGAACTACAGGCTTGCAGATTCACTCACGCCTCAACCAACGAGATGATATTGAGTTAGTGAGTCTTGAAGTATCTAAGCGTAAAGATTCGATTGAACGCGCAAAACTAATCAATGCCGTTGACGTTGCTATTCTTTGTTTGCCAGACGATGCAGCCCGTGAAGCTGTTAGCTTCGTCACTAACCCAGAGGTGAAAATTCTTGATGCTAGTACAGCCCATCGAACAGCTCAGGGCTGGGTATATGGGTTTCCCGAAATGAATCCAGGGCAGCGAGAGAAAATTGCGATCGCCCAATTTGTCAGCGTTCCAGGCTGTTATCCGACAGGTTTTTTAGCATGTATTCGTCCGCTAATTGCCACCGAACTTCTGCCTCTTCACTTTCCAATTACAATCAATGCAGTCTCAGGCTACTCTGGTGGTGGGAAGAATCTGATTAACAAGTACGAGACTTTCCACTCCGAGCAATCTGGAGCAAGCTCTTATCCCTATGGGATCTATGGAACGCAGTTTGGGCACAAGCACGTCAAAGAAATGCATTACTTCTCAGGTTTAGCGTCACCGCCGATGTTTGTACCTGCCGTAGGTGATTTTGAGCAGGGGATGCTGGTACAAGTGCCGTTGCCACTATGGACTTTGGATAATCCGCCCTCAGGTGAAGTCATCCATAGGGCGATCGCGGATTACTACCAAGGTGAAAAATTTGTGCAGGTGGCTCCATTCCAAGATCCCACCCTATTACGAGATGGAACGTTCCTAGATGCAATGGCAATGAACGGTACCAATGTTGTTCAAATCTTCGTATTTGCTAATGATACAACTCAAGAAACGCTGCTCGTTGCTCGCCTCGACAATCTAGGTAAAGGCGCATCAGGTGCCGCCGTACAAAACCTAAATATCATGCTGGGTGTTCCAGAAACTTTGGGATTAGAAGTATACAAGCCGACAAGCTAAACGCAACAATTGATGAATTAGGAAACTTAGTTCTTGACGAACCTCTGGATATTGCTCCTGGTAAAGTGGAAGTCATCATTCTACAGCCAACCGCAAGAAAGAGCCTCACTCCTTCTCAACTCAAAAAACGGGAACACAAATTCCAAGCATTAAAAGATTTGCTCGAAAATGCTCCTCCTACACCACCAGACTTTGATCCAGAGCAAGCCAATTGTTCGACTATGTGGAAGTAGCCGATTTTAATTAGGCGCAGGTAAACGTATTTGCTCAACACTAGTTGAATGCCGTTTGTTCTAATGTAGAACAAAGACAGGTAAAGGCAAGGAAATTTTTGGACAATCTCTATTTTGAAGAAAAACAGTTTTCCGTGTACCCGCTTAACCGCGTGGTTGCAACAATTTTGGGAACCACTGGTGGCGTAAATTGAGGAAAATTGCCTATCTGGGGAAATTGCCAGTTTTGTGCCCATGTTAAAGATAAGTTCGCAGGGGATGAAGGCGGCAATTATAGCCGTTCTCAATCAAATCCCATACACTCTCCCCTCTTCCTCTTCCCCTCTCCCAATCTTGGGAGAGAGGTGCCCCTGAATGGGCGCGAAGCTCTGGGGACGGAAGCTTCCGCCCCCAAGACTTCGCGGGGTGAGGGCATGAGTGTCTGTGACTGAAACGAGAATCGCTATAGGTGTTGCGGGAAATGATGCGAAACAGGAATCAGTAGTGTTTTATCATAGAAACAAAAAGGAGTAGAAGTATGCAAGCCTACAAGCTGAACGCAACAATTGATGAATCAGGAAACTTAGTTATTGACGAACCTCTGAATATTGCTCCTGGTAAAGTGGAAGTCATCATTCTACAGCCAAGCACAAGAAAGAGCCTCACTCCTTCTCAACCCAAAAAACGGGAATACAAAGTCCAAGCACTAAAAGACTTGCTCGAAAATGCTCCTCCAACACCACCCGACTTCGATCCAGATCAAGCTAAGTGGGAATATTTAAAGGAGAAGCATAATCTGTGAAGGTTTTGATAGACACCAATATTATTGTTGACGTAGCACTTGACCGAGACCTTTTCTTCAAAGACAGTGAACAAGTTTTAGGCTTTGTGGAACGGAAAGAGATTGAGGGCTATCTCTCAGCATCAACCTTTAGTGATTTATATTACATTATCAGGAAAACTAAGGGTAATATCTGGACACTGCAATTTTTGCAAAGAATGGTGACACTTTGCCAAGTCGCTACAGTGGACCAAGCTGTCATCTCAATGGCGCTTACTACTAACTTTAAAGATTTTGAAGATGCTGTTCAATACAGCACAGCGGTATTAAATCATTTTGATGCAATTATTACTCGCAACAGTAGTGATTTTCCTGTAACTATCCCCCGAATAATGACTCCTCAGCAGTTGATTCGGGAATTAACAAATTCTGAATAGATAATTTTGCGGGCTGGACAGGATTAATTGTGAACCGCAGCTATTCACAAGCTTACTTTTCCTTTTCTTCTTCCCCTGTCAAATGACTCAAACTGCGACTCGCTACATCTGCACTCAGTCCCCAAAGTATCAATCCTAAATAATCAGAAAATGGGTCTGCCCCAAATGTTACCCCTTTTTCGACATAAAGAGAACGCATCCCGATCACCGATAAACCAATCAAAAGCGCCAGGGAAAACAACGGTCGCGCAAACCATAAAGTTGCCTCAGCCCGAAACTCACTTCCGGAAATAAAGAGCAGGGATTTCTGCCACCAAATCACCCATTTATCTACAGGTTTTTTCACACCAGATTGAACAGCATTGCCAACGGCTACAACAGCTTCTGTGACTCCTTTAACAATTTCTGATATTTTGAGATCGGGTGTTTTACCAGGTCCCATCAGCATCTGAGAACTTTTCAAATTCGCTACATCTGTCTGTACTTCTTCCAGTAACGTTTTTGCCTGCTCATCCTGCTCCAAATCAATTTTTGTCCGCACGTTGCTAATTTTTTGCAGAATGCCATTTTCTCCCTTAATCTGGGGATGGTTCAATGGTTCTAAATTTTGCTCTAGAGTGCGTAGCTTCTGCAAACAGTCCAAACGAGCGGTAATTTTTTCCACTTCTGCTGTTGCTGCTTCTAACTTCATCTGCTGCACTAACTGCTTAGCTTTTCCCACCATTGGGATGAGAATATTCCGATCTTCTGCGTCAGTCTGAGAAACTTTCTGTTCTAGTTCTTTTACTTTCCGTAATGTCTCAGCTTGGGGAATACCCTTTTCTTGCATATACTTGATCAATCTGCCTAAAACAATCCCCATCAATAACACCAAAAGCGGCATCAAGGGAGCAATCCGCATACTTAAATCTAACGGAATGATTAAACGCTCTTTTGCACCTTCTAAAGTCAAGTAAACTGCACCTGTATATCGGTCTGGGGGAATCTGAAACCGCTCCCAGGTTAACGGTAACCTGACTACTTGATTGGCTTTTAAACTTTGGGGAATATTAGATACTTTAATTTGGTTAGAAGTTAACTGATAGTCGGTTTGCTCTCCTTTCAATAACACCTCAGCACCAGTCACTTTCACAGGTGCATCCACTGAGTTGTCAAATGCTAAATCCCAACTTTGCAAAAACGCACTCTTTGGCAGAAACAAACCCGCAACCCAGCAATCAAGCAATGGGTTACATTGGGTTAATTTGAGATGAACCTGCTCATTACCCTTTGTTGGTATCAGTTTGGGTCTAGCTTTCACTAACAGGGTGACTGGAATGATTTGTCGTTGTTGAGTTGGGAGCAACACCTCTATTTGCCCTTTATAAGTTCCTGGCAACTCTGGGTTACTAACCTTCACCTGAAAATCTTTGGGTATGGCTGCTTTCAGTCGGGGTTCCCCAATAAATGCTATATGCTGACGATTAATCACTTCATCTCCTTCTTGACGCTTTAAGTCGGAAGCGAGAAAAGTAAATTGTTCCACTGAAGCAGGAGCAGTTAGGCGTATACTACCCACAAGAGAACTCTCCTCGTTCAACCAACCTGTAATCTGCAAAGGGTAGTCTTTGGCATCCACTTTAATATTGGTCTGAGCTAAGGCTGATGTAGGGCAAACTAACAAAAAGCATAAAGCAACAAAAATCCAGCGTTTCATGTTAGGTATGGGATACTGAACGGGCTAAGGCAATTTCATGGGCTGCATATAAAGAGTAGACCAAGCCAAGGGGATTGGAGTGGCGTTGGAGCAATTCTCGACGCACAGTCAGCATAGCTTGTCCCAGTGGTTCCCCTGCAAACAAACGCTTGAATATCTCAGTAGCGTAATGTTCGGCAAACGCTTCTAACACTGGACATTCTGTGCCAACCACTCCACTTGCTCCCGCACTCAAAAAATCATCGATCAAACTGACGTAGCTTTCTGGGCCATAGTCCCCCGTTGCACAACCATTAAGAAACACTAGCGGGTGATGTAGCCAAGTTGACTCGTAACACTTCAGAAAATTACTGTAAATCCGCTCATCACTCAGTTCTAAATAGGGTTTCCGCAATTCTTCTACCCCACCATGGCAGTAAAAGTAAACCAAATCCAAAGTTTTGCCATGCTCCTCCCAAATGCTTTCTAGCTGTAGCATTTCCTCTGCAACCATTATATCCACTCTCCCTGCGGCTTCCAGTTTGGGTAGATGTTCTCGCCACAATTTGAAATTCCGCCATACATTGAAACTCAAGCGCAATGGCTGATTATTTGGAATCTGTCGTACCAATGCTACAGGAGAATGATGTTTGTTACTAGTCCAACATGGTAGTTGCTCAATTGAGTAGCGATAACCCCAGAAAGCATGGGGACAAACAATTTTTGGGTCATTTTTGTTGGGGCAATTTGTACAATCTAAATCATGCTCGGTAAAGTGATCGCACACTAGATTCCGACTGCTGGTTTTGATGTTTCGCTCGTACAGCAGCGTCCACGGAATTGTTACTTCTCCTGAAACTGGGTTAACTTGGATAACTGTATCAGGTGAGAGGGCAGCTTGTAACATTTCCCCCCGCTCATCTGCCCACAAGCCACCTTTGTTTTGGGGTAGGAGTTGTCGATAGAGGTTATGCCCATCATCTGCCAATTTGGGTAGCCATGTGTTGAGCTGTTCCACACTCCCCTCAACTTGCCCGTAATATCCATCGACCAAGGTTGACTGAAGTTGTTGCCGAATTGCGGCGATCGCGTTTCCTAATGCCGTAGGCTGCAAGTTAGTATCATAAAATGCAAGTTCTTTATTACTCTGAGTCCGGTCAAGAAAGCGAAAGTCAATACAGCCATCTCTTTGGTCAAGCTCCACATCTACAGTCAAAAACCTCTCTGGGAGTAGTGCTAGCTGCTCGTTGGTGAGCAAGTCAGTGGTAGTGAAGGTAATGCGAGTGGATTGAGGCGGACGTAGAGAGCCAGGAATTTCCGCACCCACTCTAGGTATAATTAAGACTGCAATTTGTTTGGACTGGAGCAAGTAACCACGATAGAGTAACTCCACTTGGATATAGCTCCGACCTTCAAATAGGTTAGGTTTAACAGTGAACTGTACGCTATCTGAAGCACCACTGCGGGGTAAGTTTAACTTTTTTACTGGTGCATCAATACTGAAATTCTTAGAAGCAACGACTACATCGATAGCCAAGGTTTCTCGGTCATTCCAAACCTGAGCCAAAACTTGGTCTGGAAAGGGAGTCGGCTGCTCATCTATTCCTTTTTTTTCTGAGCTGATATCGATGTATAAAATGTAAACCTGCCCGTGAATTAGAGGTTCACTGGGTGGAACTGTTGTTTGATTGCTAGGGTCGCCAAAGTAGGTATTAAAGTAACGGTAATTTTGTACGTAGTCCGAGATTCGTTCTAGAAAAATTAGCTGTTTAGAAGTTTGGTCTTAATTTTTAGTTACCAAGATGTTACTGGTAATACTGATGACCTCGTTAAGTTTACTACTTTGGTCACCCCTAGTCTGACCATCAAAGGTTATAACTTCTTTTGTCTCTCCAAAAAGTTCTTGTTTTAACTCAGCTAGTTTAGGGAACAACTTTCGTGGGATTTGACCGTCTAAAGCATCTAATTTGGCTTTGTTATACTGATAAAAGTGATTTAAGGTGGAATTCGCCTCAATCACTGCCATTATCTCTTCTTCAATAAAGTCCCAGTAATCAGGGTCAAGAGCCAATTGCTGCCCCACATTTTGCAGAACTGCTTGTTCATCGTTGGTGAGGGGGATTTTCAGTTCTCTTAGAGCCAGTAAGAGAGCCAGTAGAGTCTTGGTAATAGAAGAATTCATCAAGCTAGGGTGCCTCGGTGACGGGATAAAGCAGTTAATCAATGTAGACTGAGTTTTTATGACACGAGATGCACTTGTAGTTGGTATAAACCAGTATCCATTTTTGAAGGATACACTAGAAAGTGAAGCTAAGCACTTAACAACCCCTGCTGCTGATGCGGAAGCGATCGCTCAACTGTTGGAAAGAGATGGCAATTTTCGAGTGCAACGTTTACCTGCCAGTATCATAGATGGCAAATTACAGATTGATCGAAACAAGAAGCTTCATGCTGAGGAATTGTCGCAAGAAATTCAAAAACTGTTTTCTATACAAGATGACCGAGACACAGCACTGCTATTTTTTGCAGGGCATGGGTTACAGCAGCAAAATTCTCTGAGTAATAAGAGAAAAATCTTGTTAGCAACCAGCGATGCCAAATCAAGAGAAGGAAAGGGCATATTGCTCAATGATTTGTGGGATTTATTAGAGGAAAGCCCTGTAAAAGAGCAAATAATTTGGTTAGATAGCTGCTATAGTGGAGCGTTACTAGAACTTAAGGACAGCGATTTCCCAGAACAAATCATTGGACGTAGACGCTTGATAATTGCCGCGTCTCATAGTTCGGAAGTTGCCTATGCGCGGCTAGATGGTAAACATGGTGTATTATCAGGGGTGCTGATAGAAGGACTTAATCCTAGTAACATTCCACAGGGTCATTGGATAACCGACCGGACACTGGCAGATTTTGTGGAAAGGGAGCTAAAAATATACTACGAACACACAAAAATCTCTCAAATTCCACAAATGAGGAGATCTGACCAACCAATTAATCTAATTCTGGGCAAAGGTCAGACAAGTTTAAATAAGCCACCAGATCCACAAAAATCAACAGAGCATAAAATCCAATTTGTGTTGCCTCAGTTGGAGTTGGATGTCTCAACTTTCACTGGTAGAAATGACGAGTTAAAAAAACTCGAAGAATTGCTTTTATACAATCAAGGGACGAAATTGTGCAGTATTGCTGGGTTGACGGGTGTAGGAGGTGTTGGTAAATCGGCTCTCGCCTGTCATTTTGCTACATTGCATAAAGCAGATTTTCCTGATGGGGTAATTGGTTTACGGGTGGATGGCAAGGATGTAGATACCATTGCCCGCAAGTTTGCCAACCTATGCGGAGCGGAAATTCAGCCAGATACAGATGAAGAAGAAGCGCTGGATGCCGCAACTATTATGCAACAGGTGTTTGCCCACCGTCGGATGTTGCTAATTTTCGACAATGCTGATGATGATAGTATTCGCCAATTGTTTCCTGGTGGTAATCGATGTACAGTCATTGTGACAACACGCGATCGCTCCGTGGCAATTTCGCTGGGGATTCCCACAAATGGTAGAATAAACCTTTCTCCACTTTCTAAAGCTGATGCACTGTTGCTGTTAGAAAAGCTCATAGGCAAAGAACGTGTGGCAGCAGAACCAGAAGCTACCCGCGAGCTAATCGAACTAGTGGGTTATTTGTCTATCGCTATTAAAATCATCGGCTCACAATTAAGCCTACGTGACAAGCTTAGTCTTGCTCGCCATGCCAAGAGATTAACAGAAGAAAGGAAACTGGCACGTATAAAATTTGGCAAATCCGAACATTTGGATCTATTTGCTTGTTTCTCATTGAGTTTAAAGTATTTACAGCCAGATGAAATAAATTTCTTTGCTTGCTTAAGTGTTTGTGCCAAAAATGGCTTCTCTTTGCAAACAGCAATGGTTACAACTGCTTGCGATGAGTACGCTACTGAAGACCACCTGACCAAACTTTATGAGCTTTCGCTAATTAACTATTCTAAGGTAGGGGAAGACCGCTTTGTATTTCATCCACTTATCTACGAGTTTGCGGTAGAAAAGGCTATTGAGCTAGGGTTGCAGGAAGAAACAATGGGAAGACACGCTGAATATTTTATTAAGTTGGTTAAGAGGGAAATCAATCCCGTAGTTGCTAAAGAAATCTCAGCAGAGTTTGATGAAATTATCCTGGCTGCTCAGTGGTTACAGAAGCAAACAACAGTAAAATATCAAGAACAAGATAAGTATGAGTTTGCAGTTTGCCTACAGCCATTTTTTGAGGACTATGGTTATTGGGAGCAGGCTGTTAATTTCATGCTGAGATTTGAAAAATTAGCACAAAGTAATAAAAATTGGGAAAAAGTTGTAAAATTTCGGCTTCAGCAGGCAAAATATTTATCTTTACAAGGTAAGTGGACAAGTGCAGAAGAATTGCTCATACCTGAACTTATCACAGAAATCTTGGACAAAATCGAGGACGAATCAACTCGTCAACATTCTGAAGCAAAGTGGCTCAATACTTTAGGTAGCATACTACTGCGGCAAGGGAAATTTGATGACGCTGTTGGAGTCTTCAAGCGTGCTGTAGCAATTGAGAAACAACTGAATAATCCAGAAGGTTTGGCTATGGTGCTGAATAGTTTGGGTGGGTTACTGCGACGGCAGGGAAACCTCAATGAAGCCGAGGAGATTTTAAACAGCAGTTATGCTATTTCTGAACCGTTAAAAGATAAACGCCATACAGCTATGGTACTGCACAACTTAGGGACAGTCTTTCTGGAGCAAAATTGCTTGGCTAAAGCTTTCCATAGTATACAGCGCAGTTATGTCATTTTTAAGGAATTGGGACACCAACGCGGTTTACTAATGACATTAAATAGTCTGGGTGGAGTTTTACGAAAAAAAGGAAAACTTGATGAGGCGATAAAAGCGATTCAAGAAAGCGCGGCTATTGAGGAGACGCTGGATGACAAACGCAACCTCATAATTAAATTAAACCTTCTAGGTAGTTTATTCCAGGAGCAAAAAAGGTTCAATGAAGCCATCCAAACGTATGAGCGTGCGATCACCATTGCACAAGAAATTGATAACAAGCAACAATTGGCAATTACTTTAAATCAATTGGGTGGGTTATATCAGCAGCAAGGACAGTTCGACAAAGCCATCCAAACGTATGAGCGTGCGATCACCATTACACAAGAAACTGATAATAAACCACAATTGTCAATTACCCTAACTCAGTTAGGTGGCTTGTACCAACAACAAGGACGGATAGAGGAAGCTATCCAATCCTTTAAAGATGCGATCATTATTGTACAAGAAACCGATAACAAGCAGTCATTGGCAATTACCTTACATCAGTTGGGTGGGTTGTACCAAAAGCAAAGACGAATAGAGGAAGCCATCCAATCCTTTGAGGGTGTGATTGCAATTACCGAAGAAACGGATAATAAGCAACAATTGGCAACTACCCTAACTCAGTTGGGTGGGTTATATCAGCAGCAAGAACGAATCGATGAAGCCATCCAATCTTTTGAACGTGCGATCACCATTGCACAAGAAGCCAATAACAAACAACAATTAGCAATCACTCTAAATCAGTTGGGTGGATTATACCATAAACAAAGACGGTTTGACAAAGCCATCGAATCATTGGAAAGTATAGTCGCAATTGCAGAAGGAATAAATAACAAGCAACAACTAAAAACTATTTTAGATAACTCACTTGAGTATACAATTTTTTTGTGCCAAATTCATATTTTGTACGGCTCTGATGCTAGAGAAACGAAAAAAAAATCTGACCCTGAAATGATTCTCCGGCGCTACTATGAACTATCTGTAAAATTAGATGACAAGCAATGGCAGGCAATTATACTTTACAGTTTAGGTCAAGTGTTCCGCAAGCAAGGAGGAGAGGAGAACTTTCAATCAGCTCTCATGTATTTTCGAGGAAGCATAAAATGTGCTGAACAATTAGATAACCGAAGACATCTAGCAAAAGTTCATACTGATATGGGTCAAGCTTTACTAGCACATGGAGATACCAAGCAGGCGGCTGAAGAATTTCGCATAAGTTTTGAAATAAATGAGAGCTTAAGAAATAGCTTGGGTTTAATTAATGTTACGCCTGAATTAACATATGCCCTGGTACAGTTAGGAAAGCGTGAAGAAGCTATCGCTTATTGTCAACGTTCGCTTGCTATTGATCCTCAAAACCAAGTTGTTGTTGAACTTTACGACAAACTTTCTTCATCAAAACAAATAGTAACCTCAAATATCTTAAAACAAGGAACCGTCAAATTTATTAAGAAAAATAAGCAAGGTAAAGTATATGGATATATCGCTGCCGATGATGACAGCGATGATATCTACTTCCAAGAAGATTTTATCAAGTCTGAGTTGATATTAAAACTACAAAAAGGTTCTCGTGTAAAGGTGGAAGTTAAGCAAAAACGAAAAGGAGTTTTTGCCCAAACTTTACGAATACTTACTAATGATGAGGCGCTGACAGTTGCGGTTGAAGAGGAGTTACAATTGTACTACAATACCACAAAACTGCCCCAATCTCTAGCAGGTAGCAGCCACGACGAAGCCACTAAGTTGCTTCAAGGAAAGGCTAAACCTCATTCACAAGATAAATTCCATGCTAAGAACTTTCCAAATCTTAAATTAGAAGCCAACACCATCAATGAACTGGTGAAGCTGCTGCAACCTTTTTTGAAATATGAGAAAGAGCGTCATTCCTTTTTAGTTTCGGCTTTGGGTAATGATGTACCTGTGTTGCAACACATCAGTTGGGGTGGTGCTGTGGCAAGTTTTATCCCACATATGCTGTACAAGCTTGTAGACTATGGCGAAGTAGCTCCAGGAAAACAAGCGATTTCGGCATTGTTAGAACATGTGCGATCGCAAGTAGGAATCGATGTACAAGAACATGTTGATAATCTGCTTTCGACATTAGATATCTAAGCAGTGGAATAGCATACACACCTAAAAGCCTCAGTATTTTCTACAATGCAATTTTATTTCAGTATGTTCTTAATAATATTGATAATATTGATAGAGGAGAAAAGTTAAGTCGATGGTGAAATTAGACCCCACTACTATCAATGAGTGTGTGGAAATTCTCAGACCATTTGTAGAAACTGAGAAAGAACGTCAATCTTTCCTAATTGCTGCGTTGGGTAACGATGCACCTGTGTTGCAATACATCAGTTGGGATGGTTCTGTAGCGACTTTCATACCTCATCTAGTGCATAAATTAGCAAATTATGGTGGTATACAAGCACTTTGCACAGTCTTGGAATATGTGCGCTCGCAAATGAGCGTCCACGAAAATGTTCAGCAACGTATTGATAAACTACATATGATGATTAACTTGCATTCCCAGTCAATGAATGAATTATTAACTGTGGATAAAAATTTTCTTTCTCTAGTTTTGTTATGCTTAGATACTGCTGAACAAAGACAAAAATCTGGAAAGCTTTCGGAAAAACAACAAGCAGAAATGAATATTTTGAAGCAAAAACTGAGTTCCCTAATTACAATTAGCGAGCAACTAGCCGATATGGCTAGTCAAGCTCAAAACTTTATTAAAGAAACCAAGCAAATAATTGAAGTAGAAGTAGAAACACTTCGTTCACTTTCAAGTAAGAGTAATCAGGAAATACTACAACAGAAAACAGAACAAGATGAACTTGAAAAAAAGATCGCAGCGTTAGAAGATCAGCTAAAAATATTAAGACAATTTGAGAAAAATTTAGAAATTGGGAAAAAAGCTGCCAGATGGTTGGATGATAACCGTCAGATTTTAGCTAAAAAAGCTGGTGATGCTTCTCTATGTAAATACAAAGATTTAAGAAGTTCTTTTTCAACAGATGATATAGATGATTTTTATTGGGAGTTAGAACAATATTTAGAACGAATATCTCACTGCTTGACATGGGGTAAATATGATATTTTGGATGAACCTGATATGCTCACTTTACCAGCCTATGCCTATGATATGGCATTCAGATTCATTAAAGACCAAAGAATTCCACAGTCTATGTCTAAAGAAGTAGCTACGCAACTTAAAGATTGTATTAATTATCTAATTGAAAGACTATCCTAACTATTTCTTTGTTGTAATTGTCTTTGGCAGTTTCGCAAATCTTTCTCAAGACCTTGTTTCTCACGTAATGCTTTTGCCGCTTGTCCAGCCATCTGATCGTATCGTTGACTCATTATCTCAATTGCTTTTGCTAGAGTATGTCCATTCTCTACAAGTTGATTTAAAGCTTCTCGAAAATTTTGATATACAGGTGACATCAAATAATAT
>JAQYWO010000192.1 GCA_029379215.1 Rhizonema sp. PD37 | reverse complement strand
TATCTCTACTTCTTTTTAGTATTAGTTTAGCAATAAAACAGATAGGCTTTTTTCTAATTCCGCTCTATATGATTTGGTTATGGCAGTCAGAAAATCAAAATCATATCAGAAATATAATCTTTGCATTTGCTATCATACTAAGTATTCCATTGTTAACATCACTGCCATTTATAATTTGGAATTACGAAGGCTTTTTAAAAAGTATTATATTTTCCGCAACTAGAAATCCAGCTAGTCATTTTAATGCTTTTTCTCTTGATACTTATATTGATCAAGTTATACCTAGTTTTATTGGGATAAAAGCAAAAATACCAATGCTCTTTTTAATGGGTCTTATCTATATTAGTACTTGGCGTCGTCAAATAGGTATGTATACCAGTTCACTATTGACTCTAAGTGTGTTTATAGATTTTAATTCAGTGCTATTTTTACAGTATATGTCTTGGGTTGTTCCTTTTATACCACTGTGCGTTTGTGACCGGATGCATATTAACTCCGGTAGGAGAATTTCGTAATAGGAAGATGCTTATTTCTATTGCGAATGCCACACATCTTCAAGGATAGAAAGAAAAGCAAAGATTGCTTGAGGCAATAAGGCATCCGCTAAGATGGCTACCCCGATAACTCGTTCTAGCGGCACTGGCAAACTCCTCACCTGTATCTCCTTCGGTATGGGTTCAGCTGCTAGTCGAGCCATGACAGTCGCCCCCAAACCCTGCTTCACCATGCCGAGAATTGTTGAATCTTCCCTAACCTCGTAGTCAATTTTAAGAGTGTGACCAAATTGCAACACATGTTCATAGATCGTTGTGTTGTGATGGGGACTCCTTTGATTGACGATCATTGGATAGTTTGCTAACTGTTCCCAACTGAGCGGTACATCTAGAGGTATTGAGCTGGGCGGCAGCAGTGCCACAAATTCGTCTCGTAATAGCTCCCAAGCTTCAAATTCAGTAGTAGTGGGCAGCAACGTAAAGCCTACTTCCGCTCGATTTTCTCTTAGTGCTTGTTCTACTTCCGCATAGCGATGGCACTCAGCAATCACAACGCTAATCATTGGAAACTTGTCGTGGAAGCGAGCAATAACCTGTGGTAAGACATGAGTAGCAATGCTGCGAACACAAACAATCCGAACCTGTCCGCTCTGCAATTTTTTCTCCTGGTTGGCTTTTTCTCGAATCGCCTCTAATAAATGTAAAACTTGACGAGCCTCCTGAATCACCTGCTCCCCAAATGGTGTGAGCGTCGCACCGTGCCTACCTCGAAAAAATAACACAACTCGCAGTTCTTCTTCAAGTGAGGCGATCGCATGACTAACTGTTGATTGAGATAGTCCCAAATCTAGGGCACCCGAGCTGAAGTTGCCGCGATCAGCAACAGCTACCAAAGCCCGTAGCTGAGAAATTTTTAACTTACACTCATTGAATTTATGCATATTAGGTTCATATACAAATTTCCTTGATAGTACTGGCGAACAGTACAGAGCGTGTAATAAATCCAAAATTGAATGACATCTATCGATAAAATCAATGGATGTTATCTAAGGAATACTTTGATTTCAAATTGAGTTATGACTAAACTATTTGATGTAGGGAAACAAAATATTTTATTATGAAAAAATGAATTCACTATTTTCTCTAGTTTTACCCTTTTTGATTTTACTTTCGAGCGTTATAAAAGGATACTTTCTAGGCTATCCACTTTTACTTTCGCTCTTTTTAATCATCATTACTTTTTCTTGTCAAGGATTTTCGATTCGAGATCTAATTACGTTAGGCTTTACTAGTAGTCAAAAAGCCTTTCCAGTCATCATAATTTTATTACTAATTGGAGCAGTTACATCTGTTTGGATGGCAGCAGGAACAATTCCTGCTATGGTTTACTATGGAACTCAATTAGTCAATCCTCGATATTTCATTATTTCAGCATTTGTTTTGACTAGTCTTGTTTCTATGGTACTCGGAACCTCCTTCGGTACCGTCAGCACTGTAGGAGTTGCCCTAATGATTATGGCGAAAGGAGGAAATATTAATCCTCACATAGTCGCTGGAGCAATCATTGCCGGAGCCTATTTTGGAGACAGATGTTCTCCAATGTCTTCTAGTGCCAATCTTGTTGCTAGCCTTACCAAAACCAAGCTATATAGAAACCTAAGAACTATGATGGTAACTGCTTTGTTGCCATTAATGACTTCTCTCCTGGTTTATTTACTCTTTTCAGTCAGTAATCCTGTTCAAATTAAGGAGAGTAAATTTTTACAGGAGCTTCCTGATTTATTCAATATTAACTTACTAGTTTTATTGCCAGTTTTTGCTATTATCATCCTGTGTATTTGTAGATTAGACGTTAAAGTAACATTACTATTTAGCCTGGTAATTGGATTACTTTTAGGAGTTATTTGCCAGGGCTACTCCTTTTTTCAACTAATAAAGTTTACTTTATTCGGGTTCAGTTTAGAACTAAGGAGCGACTTAACTGATGCTTTGGCTGGAGGAGGTGTCGTTTCGATGCTCAGAGTTTCGATAGTCGTAATTCTCTCAACATCTCTCGCGGGAATCATCGTCGGCACAAAAACATTAGCACCCATAGAGAAGCTTCTTACTAAAATTTCAAAAAGGAGTAGTTTGTTTTTCGGAACCACTACAGTTAGTTTAGGAGCAGCCGCTTTTGGCTGCACTCAAACACTTGCTATTCTTCTGACTCAGCAGCTTATGAGGGAAAAGTATGAGCGAGAGCAGCTAGATGGTTATCAATTGGCAACTGATATTGAAAATACAGCTGTTGTGCTTTCACCTTTAATTCCTTGGAATATCGCTGGACTAGTACCAGCAACTATATTGATGACTGACTCGGGATTTATCCCGTATGCTGTTTATTTATATTTTATTCCGCTTTTCAACTTTATTCATTTTAAGTTTGCTGAATTGTCAAAGTAAGGTAATTTGAATAACCTTCATGAACAGAAATTATTGAATTTAAACTTTAAATTTAATCCGTTTTACTCTTGGTAAAATAATGAACAACAAATATCTCTTAATTCGACAAGCCAACCTAAGTGACATTCCGACTATTGTAGAGCTACTTCAACTTAAGGCTGAGTTTGATGGTTGTCCTGAATCTATCGAGGCAACACCCTTTAAGCTAGAAAACACTTTATTTTGTGAGAATCCACTTGCCTTTGTTCTTTTAGCTGAAATTGACGGAAATCCGATGGGCTTTGCATCTTATCACCGGATTTACTCCACCTTTCTTGCTCAGCCGGGAATCTGGCTTGACGATCTGTATATTAAAGCTGAATACCGAGGTTATGGGGTAGGTGAAGCGCTAATGAACCACTTATGCCAGATTGCTCAAGAAATCGGGGCTTTTAGAATTGATTGGACAGTCGCAGTAGATAATACACGAGCTATCAAATTTTATGAAAGGATGGGGGCGAAAATCAGACAAGAGGTAAGGTTATGTCGCCTGGATCGAGAAGCGATCGCTTGCCACGCCCTACTTCCTGATCAGGCAATACAGTTCACTTAGCGCTGAAAATCCTTCATCTGCGTAGGTTAGGGAGCCAGCGCGAATAACCGCTTAAGCCGGAGCGCAGAAATTTTTGGTCTACTGACTTTAATTATGTCTCTTAATTCCATATCCAATATAAGTTCCAAAACTGTTTTTATCTAAAATTTCTACCATCTGAAAGTTTTCGTCAATATTTACTATAGCCTTAATAACAAAACCATAGGGATTATCACTATCTTTAGCAAATTCTATATCATATTTACTAGCGACAATTTCTAATTCTTCTGGATTTAAAAATAACAATGGATCGTGAGTACCTGCTGGGATGACTCCTATTGTTTCTAATGACATATAGTGTTTGACAGCTTTTTCATTTCTAGCAATAGTATCAAATACAAAGATACCTCCAGGTTTAAGAATTCTGCTCATTTCGGAAATTGCTTTATCAAGGTCTTCTATATGTTCAAGGAAGTCACTAGAAAATACAACATCAAAACTGTTGTTGGGGAATGTTAATTGATAAACGCTACCTGTCTGATATTCAATTTCTATATGATCGAGTAGCGCATGTTGTTTAGCTACCTCTATTGCACCTTCAGAGATATCGATGCCTATGACATTGAATCCTTGTCTAGCAATATATTCAGATAGTATTCCTCCACCACAACCAATCTCAACAATCTTATGAGACCTCGATATCCCGTATTTCTTTAATAATTCAATAGTAAAGTTTCCTCTAATAGGATTCATTACATGAAGTTTTTGATGGAGACCTTTTTCCAAATCCCACCAACCTTCTAGCCCTATTTGACTATAGGAATCAATATTTCTCACTTGCAGTTTTACGCCACAATCGTTAGCTAATTTATGTAGCATCTCTTTTTCTCCAATGGCATAGTATCTGCCAGTAATTCTTTCCTTTGTGTCTTTTGCTACCTTTTTCATACTTTACTAGTCTTTTCCATTCTAATATTTGACGTTTATATAACTGTTTTTATCTTAAAGGGTGTTTGAAAAGTTTTGAGAGGTAAAATGTTATGCCTGGTATGATATGTGAGATGCAATTAATACATGATGGATGAAGCGCGAACGAGCCAATAATGATAGTCCGTGGAAAGAAGTATTAGAGGCATACTTTCCCCAAGCAATGCAGTTCTTTTTTGCTCAAACAGCGGCATTGATTAACTGGCAACGTCCATATGAGTTTCTGGATAAAGAATTTCAACAGATAGCTAGAGAAGGGGAAATCGGCAAACGATACGCGGATCAATTAGTGAAAGTTTGGGCTCATCAAGGGGAAGAATTGTGGTTGTTGGTACATATCGAAATTCAAGCCAAATCCGAACAAAACTTTGCCGAACGGATGTTTACCTACAGCTTACGGATATTTGACCGTTTCCATAAACCAGCGATTAGCTTAGCAATTCTGTGTGATACTGACCAGCAATGGCGACCCCAGAACTATAGTTATAGTTTCCCTCAAACACGGTTAAACTTTGAATTTGGTATTGTTAAGCTGTTGGACTACGAGAACCGTTGGGCAGAATTAGAAGCCAGTGACAATATCTTTGCTACCGTAGTCATGGCGCATTTAAAAACACAACAAACACGTAGAAACCCCTCAGAACGTAAAACTTGGAAATTGAGTCTAATACGTCGATTGTATGAGTTAGGATTGCCGGAACAGGAGATCCGCAATCTGTACCGATTTATAGATTGGGTTATGATATTGCCAAGGAAGTTAGAAACCGAGTTTTGGGAACAGTTCAAACAGTTTGAACAGGAGAATTGTATGAGCTACATCACTACAGGCGAACGCATTGGCTACAAGCGGGGAAAACTTGAAGGTAAGGAAGAAGGACGACACGAAGGACGACACGAAGGACGACACGAAGGACGACACGAAGGACGACACGAAGGTGAACAGGCACTGATTCTAAGACAACTACGAAAACGCCTGGGAGAGTTGTCACCACAAGTGAGATCGCAAATTCAATCTCTTTCTCTACCGCAATTAGAAGTCCTTGGCGAAGCGTTGTTAGATTTAACAACCATTGAGGATTTGCACAATTGGTTGCAAGTGGTGAATCAACCCTGACATGGAAGACACACAGGACATCCGAAATAATTTGAAAGAGTTGTTGACATTCTAGCTTTGTCAATGCGATGTCTATGGCAGTGGCGCGAACTCTAAGCACGTTTTTCCTGATGGGCAAGAGGAGGAAAACGAAGCAATTTTTCTCCCTCCTCTGTCTTCATACTAAAGCTTTAGCAGGTTGAGGAATCAGTAACCCATTTAACAAAGAGGCTGGACGTTGAGCGTAAGGCCAAGCAAAAGCATGACGAAAGGCAGCATCCTGGCAAGCTTGTAATTGTTCAAAGTTGATAATGTCGTGAGTGAGGAGATTCTCATACTCAAAGGGAAGACGCATATTGTGTAACCCGGCATTATCAGTACAAATTGCTATATCTACTCCTGTATCAAAACAACGATCAAATACTAATTTGAGTTGGCGTATATCCTCTAAAGTCCCAGTTTTTATGTATGTTGTCGGGCAAACCTCTAAACACTGATTGTCCTTAGCTAAATCTTTAAGTAACTCTGGATATAGTAGAGGAATTTGGATGCCGTGACCGATCCGCATTAGATAAGGTAACAGTTGGGGGTAACAGCCGGCTGTCGTCTCATAAAGGTGCCCTGTGGTGTTCAGTGAGAGCGATCGCGCATAACCATATAACTCAATCCATTCTTCCATACGCTCGGCATAATGGCTATCTCCGCCTGCGATATCTATAGCACATACGTAATGTCTATTTTGTGCTGCTAAATCAACAATTGCCTTGTTCACCTCATAAGGTAAACGCGAGTGCATACAGAGTATTTGGCTAGTGACTATCGGATATTCTGATAACTTACTGGATCTGCCGACAACATCGACAATTTCTGCCATCTTGTCGATTCTCTGTGATTGACTCAGATGCTCTGGTGTTCGTAAGTAAGGAGTGTAGCGCAGTTCCAGATAAGCCAAGTTCTCAAAAATATAAGCACCCCTGATCAGGCGATAGATAAAGTAAGGTAGAGTATCCACAGTTTGCACACTTTCTACGAGGGTGTGCAACTCCAGATATTCATCTAAAGTATTGCGCGATCGCGTGTAAAACTCCTCAAATTCAGGATAATCAACAAAGCGAGCAATTAACTCCGTTGAATGGCGTTGGAAGTATCGCCATAAAACTCGGGGTACGACTGAACCCCCTAGATGCCTGTGTAGTTCTGCGTACAAAGTCATTGTAGTTTTTTAGCTAAAAAATATTAATTATTATTAACTTTAGCAAAAATCTGAGCGTGGGGGGGGAGTCGGTTGTATGCAAGAGAAAAGTCAGAACACTGGCATCTGCATGAGCGGAGCTTCGGGGAAACCCTTTGTAATAGGTCGCTTGCCGCCTTTCTCCTCTATACTCCAAGCTATATAACTTGACAAAAGTTGTTTATTATGTAGATAATTTTAATTCGTGGAAACTTTAGCTTTATAAAATAAACTCTTGGCGAACGTCATTGTTATAGGTGCCCAGTGGGGCGATGAAGGAAAAGGTAAGATAACTGATTTACTCAGCCGCTCCGCCGATGTCGTTGTACGTTACCAAGGGGGTGTAAATGCTGGGCACACAATTGTTGTAAACGGTCAGACCTTTAAGCTGCACTTAATTCCCTCTGGTATTTTGTATCCAGATACTCAGTGTATTATAGGTTGTGGAACAGTTATCGATCCACAAGTATTGATTGCAGAACTCGACCAAATCGAACAACTTGGTATTTCCACTCGAAATTTGCTGATCTCTCAGACCGCTCACGTCACGATGCCTTACCATCGATTAATTGACCAAGCATCGGAGGAGCGTAGGGGAAACCATAAAATTGGCACGACTGGTCGAGGGATTGGTCCAACTTATGCTGATAAATCAGAGCGCACTGGTATCAGGATGTTAGACCTGATGGATACACAAGGATTGCGTGACCAGCTTGAATGGGCGATCAATTATAAGAACGTTATTCTGGAAAAGCTTTACAATTTACCACCGTTAGATCCGTTCTCAGTCATTGAGCAATATTTAGGCTATGCAGAACGCTTGCGACCTTATGTTGTCGATACCTCTTTAAAAATATATGATGCAATTCGGCGACGACGGAATATTTTGTTTGAAGGAGCGCAGGGTACACTCCTCGACTTAGATCACGGTACTTATCCTTATGTGACTTCTTCCAATCCAGTAGCGGGAGGAGCTTGCGTTGGTACGGGTTTAGGACCGACAATGATAGATCGGGTGATTGGGGTTGCAAAAGCTTACACGACTCGTGTAGGTGAGGGTCCGTTTCCTACAGAATTGGATGGGGACTTGGGAGAACTGTTATGCTCGCGTGGTGCAGAATTTGGCACAACCACTGGTCGCAAGCGTCGTTGCGGCTGGTTTGATGCTGTCATCGGTCGTTATGCCGTTCGGATTAACGGCATGGACTGTCTGGCAATTACTAAACTTGATGTCCTTGATGAACTAGAGGAAATAAAAGTTTGTGTTGCTTACGAAATCGATGGGGAACGCAGCGAACACTTCCCGAACAGTGCCCGTCAGTTTGCACGGTGTCAACCTATCTACAAAACTTTACCGGGATGGCTCAAGTCCACTAGTGATTGCCGCTCATTAAATGAGTTACCAAGACAAGCGCTAGACTATCTCAAATTCTTAGCAGAATTAATAGAGGTACCGATCGCAATAGTTTCCTTAGGAGCAAGCCGCGATCAAACCATTATTGTCGAAGACCCTATCCACGGTCCAAAGCGTGCTTTATTGCTAAATGGGTGAGTGGGGAATGGGGAACACGAGAATGGAGATAATAACTCCTGTCTCCTATATCCTGTAAGGGCGGGTTTCACAATACTTTTCGTTTCCACACGACGAGTTATACAATTAAACCCCTATCCTGTAAGGGCGGGTTTCACAATACTTTTCGTTTCCACACGACGAGTTATACAATTAAACCCGCCCCTACTAACTAACAACTAACAACTAATAACTTACTATGGATCTCACAATCGAATGTCAAAAGCGTCTAGAAGGCACTAAGCCAAATGCTTTGCGCCGTTCTGGAAAAATTCCCGCTAATTTGTACGGTCATAAGGGGACTGAGTCAATTGCTCTTACCCTGGATAGCAAAGTTGTTGAGCGCCTGCTGAAAAAAAATGTTGTGAACAGCACTTTGATCGATCTCAAAATTACAGATATTTCTTGGCGGGGAAAAACTTTGTTGCGGGAGGTTCAAACTCATCCGGCAAAAGGGACACCTTACCACCTTAGCTTTTTTGCCGTTGCAGGTCATGGTGACGCTGATGTGGAAGTGGCCGTGCATTTTGTTGGAGATGCGGTGGGTGTGAAGCTAGAAGGTGGTGTCTTAGACACCCAAATTATGCAACTGCAAGTGCGTTGCTCGCCGGAAAACATTCCCGAAGTCATCGAGGTAGATGTCTCCCAAATGCATGTGGGAGACAGTTTGCATATCGAGCAACTTGTTCTGCCTGAAGGTATAACTGTTTTGAATGAACCAGACCTGATTGTTGTCACAGTTTTACAGTCTACAACAAGCGTTGAGGCTGAAGCTGTGATTGAAGAGACTGAAGCACAAGTTGAAGCTGAAGCTGAAGCACAAGCTGAAGCTGAAGCACAAGCACAAGCTGAAGCTGAATCAGAAACTGAATCACAAGCTACCTAAAGTTTGTTATAGTTACTGAGGAAACCAGGGATTACAAAAGTAAATGTTCGCTTCTATCTAGTTTTGCCTAGAAGTAAGTAGACATTTGCAGGTAGTAAAACCCTGGTTTTTTATTTAACCGTTAAGACGCTCAGAGCATAAAGGAGAAAAATGGCAGTTTCTGTTCCGGCTTTGATTGAGCAGATGTTACAGCCAGGGTTTTATCCTCACCCTGTAAAGGAGCCTATTCAATTAATTCAGACGCACATTTCTTATGTGTTGTTGACTGGGGATTATGCTTATAAGATAAAGAAGCCTGCAAATTTCGGCTTTTTAGACTTTTCGACCCTGCAATCACGGCAACATTTTTGCCTTGAAGAGTTGCGCTTAAATAAGCGGGGAGCAGCAAAACTGTATTTGGATGTTTTTCCTGTGACTCTGGTGGGGGAGCAGTACCAGTTGAGGGGAGCGGGAGAGGCAGTAGAATATGCGCTTCAGATGCTTCAGTTTCCTCAAGATGCGTTACTCAGTACCATGTTTGAGCAAGGTAAGTTGAACGACTCGCACATGTCACAGTTAGGGCGGGTTGTCGCTGAATACCATGCTCATAAAACTGAGACGAATGATTACATCCGCTCTTTTGGCGAAGTATCTCAAGTTCGTGCTTCGATTGATGAGAATTACGAGCAAACGATGAAGTATATTGGTGGTCCTCAGACACAATCACAGTTTGAGGAAACAAAGCGATATACAGATAATTTTTTTGCAGAACGTCCAGAATTATTTGCTAGCCGAATTCAAAAGAACCTGATTCGAGAATGTCATGGAGATTTACACTTAGCAAATATCTGTCTGTGGAAAGATGAAATTTTACTATTTGACTGCATAGAGTTTAACGAGCCGTTCCGCTTTGTTGATGTTATGTACGATATAGCGTTTACGGTGATGGATTTAGAAGCACGCCATCGTCAAGATTTGGGTAATGCGTTTTTGAATACTTACGTGGAGCAAACAGGAGACTGGGAAGGTTTGCAGGTGCTTCCTTTGTATTTGAGTCGTCAGGCGTATGTGAGAGCGAAGGTGAATTCGTTTTTGTTAGACGATCCTAATGTGCCTTTCTCAGTTAAGGAAGGGGCGGCAAAAACTGCGGCCTCTTATTACCAACAGGCTTGGGATTATACAAAACCACGCAAAGGTGAATTAATTTTGATGTCGGGATTGTCTGGTTCTGGTAAGAGTACGACGGCACGATACTTAGCCAGTAAATTGGGAGCAATTCACCTTCGTTCGGATGCAGTGCGAAAGCATTTGGCAGGAGTTCCTCTGTTAGAAAGAGGTGGAGATGATTTGTATACAGAGGAAATGACGCAGAAAACTTATGCACGGTTGTTGGAGTTGGGGATGATATTATCCCGTGCTGGGATGAGCGTGATTTTGGATGCTAAGTATGATCGCACTCTGCTAAGGGAGGCGGCGATCGCCCAAGCCAAGGAGTCGCAAGTTCCTTTTCAGATTATCTACTGCACGGCACCAACAGAAGTTTTGCTTTCTCGGTTGCAAAACCGCACTGGCGACATCGCTGATGCTACGACAGATCTACTCACTTCACAGATTCAACAGGCTGAACCTTTTACCGAAAAAGAAAAACCATTTGTGAAAATTGTGGATACAACTCAACCACAAGAAGCACAATTAAAAGAAGTCCTGGGGAGCTAGCGCCTGGGTTTGGTTCCCCAACGCAATATCGGAATGCACTGGCTCTCCGTCTTCTCACAGAGTACAGACGCTCCCTTGAATAGCACTGGCACCCGTTGAGGCGAAGAGCGTTACTGAGTGCTAAGTATGTTATTTTTAACTTCAAGTCCATTTAACTGCTGTGCATTTCTTCATGCTTGAAAATGGTTACAAGCCACCTAAAGTCTTCAAGGCGCGGGAGAAACTTTCAACAGGAATTTTCGTCCGGTGACAGAACTTTTGGACTAATTTATTTTTAGAAACATAAAAATTGTTTCTGATTTTAGACCAACTTCCGCTCTTATTCTACTCAGGAACGCTCCTCGCCTCAGCTTTGGGAAACAAAGCAAGGCGCTGGCTCCTTAGCACTTCAAGACTGCATTATGGCACAAGATAAAACCTCAGGCATTTCTGGAATCTTAATGACTCAACTGCTGTTTGGGTTATTTTTGACACTCGTCTTAGTCGTGACTGGAAACGAACCAGCTCTCTCGCTTTTCTTAGGCACATTGGGTGGTGTAGCTGTAGGCTGGTTTACAACTACAAGTAAAACTGGTCCTCAGTCTCAAACTGTAGCTTCCGCAGATGGCATTGATGCTGGGGTAAAATACTGGTTATTTTTCTTACTTGGCTTTGTCTTTTCAGGCTATCTACCAGCTATGAGTATCTTTTTGGGTGCGATGGCTGGTTTGGGCGGCGGTTGGACTATTGCTTGGTGGAAAAGCAAGGAAGAAACAAGAACTCAGTTAACAACTGATTCGACAGAAGATGTCGAAGCTGAACTTGTCGATACAAGTGCTACTAAACGGCGCAAAAGAAAACAAACTCGTCGTTATCGTCGTTCTCGCGGACCTATCAATTTTAGGTTTTGGAGAAGGTAAGATTTGTTAATGCTTAGTGGTTAGTGGTTAGTGGTTGGTAGTTAGCGGTTAATCGAACAACCAACACCCAACAATTAACAACTGACTACTAACAATTAACTATTAACAAATAGATAAAATGTTTTTATATCTCTCTAAGTTAATACCGCTCTTCTTTTATCCGTTGGGATTAACCTGCGTGATTTTACTAGTGACATTAGTCACTGTATGGAAAAGACCAAGAACTACTGCGATCGCAATTACCTTAGTACTCTTTATTTTATTATTCAGTAGTAATAGCTGGACTTCCCGGTTGTTGGTGCGAACACTAGAATGGCAAAATCTTCCTCTGGTGCCAATTCCTTCTGCGGAAGCAATTGTCGTCTTGGGTGGTGCAACTAAACCAGCTTTGCCGCCACGACCAACAGTAGACTTAAACGAACACGGCGATCGCGTCATTTATGCTGCTCAACTTTACAACCAAAAAAAAGCTCCTGTCATTATTCTCAGTGGTGGCCGTATCGATTGGGCCGGCAAAGGTCCATCCGAGTCGGCGGATATGGCCACTATTCTTACATCGATTGGTGTACAACCTGATGCAATTATACAAGATCCTAACTCTTTAAACACATATGAAAATGCCGTAAATGTTCGGAAAATTCTCTCCTCTCGTGGCATTCGTCGTGTGTTATTAGTTACTTCGGCAATTCATATGCCGCGATCACTCCTGATCTTTAAACATCAGGGTATTGACGCTATTCCTGCACCTACTGACTTTTCTGTAAGTGAGGATGACTTGCAAGAACTTACCCGTACCCCAAAAACGGCAATTCTCAATTTAATACCTAGTGTAGATAATCTCTATCAATTTACTGGTGCTTTAAAAGAGTTTGTTGGGATTGTTGTGTATCGCTTGCGTGGTTGGCTGTAAATTAGAGCGAGGAGTGAGGAGTTAAATCATACTGGGGAGTTAGAACTCATTAGCATTTGACTGCGTAATACTTAAGTTAGTAACTTCCCATTTATTCTTTACTCCCCACATCCTAACTTCTAACTTATTTATGTCTAGAGATTTACCGCATATCATGCCATCCCCTCAACCTGAAGTTGAGGAAATTTTTGTAACTCATCAAACGACACATCAGTTTTACCATGAGGTTCAGACGCGGTCAGAGTTTAAGCAGCATTGTGAGTGGTATCATTCAACTTCCCAGAGCAATCGTCAAGATATGGAAAGAATGCGCGGCGAAATCAATTTTTTTCAGTTTTTTCGTCGTAAATGAGTAATTTAAACTGTTTCCAGCTCACTTTCGCGCAAGTGGGCTTTAAATTTTTTACTAAACCGTACTTGAAACGGTAAGTTAGCGCTAACAGGTTTACCGTGCCATTCGTTGACAATGCCTATCACTTCACCTTCCGATCCTTTGAGGTCAAAAGCCTTACCACGATGATCAGGATGATGATAAACCATGACAGATTCTTTAACACGGACGCGATCGCCAATATTCATATTAATATTCACACCTAGCTTCTGTTCCACAAGTGTCTCAACAGCCATCCGATTCTGAAAACGCGTCAAATTGCTCACATTTGTTCCTGCTTCAAAGGAAGTGACGGCACTAACCTAACTCACAGGATGTTACAGTCAATCTGAACTACCCTTTCCTTATTGATAGAAGCATTTCAGTTTCCATCAATTTTAATACCACACTGTAGGCAGTAATAAGTTCGCTCTGACAAAGAAAAGGATTTTTTCACTGCTTTCCACTTGGCAGCAAGTTTTGTGACTCGGAGCGAATTTATCCAAGACAACAAACTTGCTACTACGTATGCGACACTGACTAAAACACAGATTTGCGATCGCTTTAACTCGTTTGCAATGATTCGTCATTCTCGAGCTGCGACAAACCTCAACCCTGATCCCGCTATTATTAGCGACATAAGTCGTGATTCTGTCGCCAGCATCTTGACAAATATTAACTATCTCACGAGTCAACCTTGTCGTCGCCATCTGAGTCTTTTTCAAGTTTGCCGAACTGATGTGTTCGTGTCGGTGAAAAAACTGAAGTTGAGCTAGTATTTTATTATACTTTTTATAGGTTTTCACACCCTCAAAAACTTCACCTGCGAACAAGTTAGCTAAATGCTTTAAGTACAAATTTATACTAATGACTATCTTAAGAATTTGTTTGCACAACCCCAGCACCCAATTATAAGCGTGTCGAGCCGTTCCTGCATGTCTGGCTAACAAACTGTTCTGGACCTGATTAAATTTTAAAGTGGTTTTGCTGCTTAGCAACATAAGTGTGTGTTTCTTAGTGTTTGTTAGCCAAACGACCAGTGTTGATTAACCCTCATTGAAGCATTTTAGGCTCTCATTTAAGTTGCCATACTCGCAATGAGGTTTAATCATTTTATCTTCACACAAGATTGTCACATCTACTGCAAAACTCACCTGATTTTGATTCAGTTTTATCAGCCTATAGACAGAACTGACTTCACTTCCTCCTTCGTTATAATCAAAGGAAGAATGTGAAGCAGTGTTTTAGTGAATTGAGTACACTTGTAAGCAGGTCAAGCCTGTTCTGTTGAAAAGTTTTTTACAACAGGTTATCTGATTGCAAGACTTATCTATACTATGTGCGTTCATAGATAGGAATGTAAAAAGTGTGCTGTTGCTTGCATCTCTCAGGATTATATTGCAGAAAAGCCGGAGCTTTTTCGTAGCTTGTATGAATGTATATAGATGGAAGATGCTTGCCATGAATTTAAAGGACAAGTCATTTGGAGATGAGGTAGGACGGCCGATCCTGATTAAAGTGGAGTAGAGGTGAATGACGTTTGTGACTGTAAAGTTGTTTTTACCTTCCTAAAACATCTATACGTACTTGGGCTACGCCGCTGCCCATCATTCCTAATATCCTTGCAGCAGCAGCAGATAGGTCAATAACTCTACCCCGAGCATATGGTCCACGGTCATTAATTCGCACTACCACTGATCTACCATTATGAGTGTTGGTAACGCGAACTCGTGTCCCCAAAGGCAAGCTGCGATGAGCTGCTGTCATTCCTTCTGGATTATATCTTTCGCCTCCAGCTGTTCTATTTCCTGAACCATCGTAGCCGTACCAAGAAGCCATACCTTTAAGACTGATTCGCACGGGTCCGATAGAGAATTCTTGTGGCAACTTGGGAAATCGTAGTGGTGAATCGGTAATCTTGCTGAGTGGAGATACGTTACCTATGAGTTTCCGCAAACGATTAGTTGCTTTTAATGCGTCTTCTGCGGGATCATTTGTTGTTTCTGAAAGTTGTGTCTGATGATTAATCTCAACAAGGTCTTCACCATTGACTTTGATGACATATCGACCCTTATTTGATTGACTTTTTTGCTGATCTGCTGTCCAACTTACTGTAATCTTACTTGCATCTACATTGTCACGCTTTAGCTGGTTGATCCTGACTGCTACTACTGTAGCCCTCTGCACAGGGTCATCAATAGATGCGCTAGTCTGGGTGGATGAATCCGCAATTTTCTCACTTGCTGCCTCCTTGTTAGGATTCTCAATATTGCCAACTACACCAACTTTCGTTACTGTTGTGGCAACAGGTTGTTTCCCTAAAAAGGTAAGAACAGGAGTATTGTGGACATATAGAGTTGCCGCTTGATGACCTGCTTGGTCATGAGTGATAACTTTAGTAATCACAGCAGCATCTGAGGCACGTTTTTCTGCTTGGTTTTCTACTGGCGATTGGTACTCTCCGACTTTCACAACATCATTAGCAGGTAAAGATGGTGAGCTTGGATCCGATTTTTTGGTAGTTTGGGCACGACCAATTGACGGAATCCCCAAAATAGTAGCAAACACTACAACAGTCCAAAAATGTCTTTGATTCATGCGTCCGATTGTAAAGCGACTGAAGAACTGAGATGTGCTAAATTGCAGATTTGGCTACAGAATAGTACGTTTCTCATAAAGTAAAACTCGTTCCGCGTTCACTTTTTGCTTGTAACTGCAATACATTAGCACGAACTGCTATGCATGGGGATCAGGATATTACAGGAATTTTGGAAAAGTTCCTCAAATTTCCATTCAATTTTTTACAGCAAAATCTTTATCAAAAGCGGCTCTTAGCTCTTTTGAATTTTTTTTGAATAATTAGAAATTTTATTAGCAAAGCCTAACAATATTTGAGAATCAAATTAATCGAGAGCAATAAAGGCTTGCTTCTAAAGTAAATTGATGATATTTTATAATAAAATTTTTGAGAAAAAAGTAAAATTACTTACTTCTCAAGTATTTTAAAGTATTAGAG
>JAQYWO010000191.1 GCA_029379215.1 Rhizonema sp. PD37 | reverse complement strand
ACTGAATGCTTATTATCTGTTTAATTTAAAAGTTGCTTTGTATTAGTTACAATAAAAATGTGGCAAAAAAAGAAGATTACAGCCGATAGTATAACAAACGCAAAATCAAGTGTCAATGTCATTTCATGCGATACTAAGCGAATGACAAACAGAACTTAGAGGATGTTTGTTGAGCAGCAACTTTGGTCATCTATTTTTTTGTATATAAAGTCTATTTATGCCTCAATTGAGAATAGCTTATATTTGCTTTGATATAGTTCCGGCACCCAAGGGTGCGGCGGTTCATATTGCCGCTTTCGCTCAAACTTTAGCCGCAGCTTTTAGTGAGATTCATTTAGTGACAGTTTCGCCAACAACTGAGAGGATAGATTCGCGTGAAATTTATCCGGGAGTGATACAAACAATGTTACCTGTGGCAGGAGATACGTTAATCCACAGGGTGATGTCTTTTCGACATTTGTTATTGGAATGGTTGCGGGAACGGAGATTTGATGTGGTGCAGATTCGTTCTGTTTACGAAGGCTGGAAAATAGCAGTTAAGAAAAAGCAGTATTGCGATCACCTGATCTTTGAAGTGAACGGATTGCCTTCAATAGAGCTAAAATATCGTTACCCGGCTGTTGCCGATGATCGGGAACTACTGCACAAATTACGCACACAAGAACAGATATGTCTGGAAGCCGCCGATTTAATTGTGACACCCAGTGGCGTAACTAAAGAGCATTTGCAAACTAGAGGTGTTGCATCTGAAAAAATTTGCGTCATTCCCAATGGTGTAGATTTAAATATTTTTACTTACCGAGAGCCATCCGCTTCAGCAAGTGGAGTGGAAAGAATTAATTTTTCTTCCCCTGCCTCCTCTGCCTCCCCTGCCTCACAACCTCTAGAAATGCTTTATTTTGGAACACTTTCCGCTTGGCAAGGTGTGAATTTAGCTGTTGAAGCTTTGGAATTAGTCAATCGAGACATAAGAGCAAATTTGACAGCGATCGCTCAAGCCAGGAACCATCAGATACAAGCATTAAAGCAGCTAGCATCAAAGCTGAAAGTCGCAGATAAGCTAACTATATTAGAACCCATGTCACAAAAGCAGTTGGTGGAAAACATTCATGCCGCCGATGTCATTTTGGCACCACTTACACCAAATGACAGAAATTTAGTTCAAGGTTGCTGCCCCCTCAAAATTTTAGAAGGAATGGCAACAGGAATCCCTGTCATTACCAGCGATCTACCAGTGGTGAGAGAAATAGGAATAGATCAAGAGCACTTCTTACTCGTCAAATCAGGTTCAGCTAAAGCAATCAAAGATGCAGTCTTGAGGTTGCATCAAGATAAAGACTTGACAACTCAACTCGTCGCAAATGCTCGCAAGCGCATTGAAGATCGCTACACTTGGAAACATGCTGGAGAAGCTTTAATTGCCGCTTATCTTCTTCATTTCCTTCTTGGCTTCCTCGGCGTCTTGGCGGTTTTTAATCCGTATTCATAAGAGCGGAAAGGAAGTAAGCGATCTATAACAGCTTGAAGTTTAACTTTTTCTTGAAAGAGAGAAAATTCATTAAGAATGCGATCGCATGCTGCACTACAAATTCTACTTTTTTCCTCTGGTGGCATTGCCAAACATTCCAACACCGCCTCACCCAATTTGTGGAGATGAGCTCGAGGTAGAAGAAAGCCATTTTCACCATGTGAAATCACCTCCGGAATCCCACCCGCATCGCTGGCAATACAGCAACAACCACAAGCCATCGCTTCTAGTAGTGCATTTGGCATTCCCTCCCAAAGAGAAGGCTGAAGGTAAACATCGCACAGTCGCAAATGTTCAGCAACCGCAACTTTATCAGTTAAGTGCCCAGTAACAATGATACGTTGGGCATTTTCTGGATATTGAGTTGCGTAAAATTGCAACACGGATTCCTGAGATGAGCGTACCTCACCTATAATCAACAAACATGCAGGAGTTGAAGTCCGAATAGTTGTCAAAGCATTCAGCAGAAACTGCTGTCCTTTCTTTTCTCGCAATTCTCCGCAAAATCCCAGTACCACTTCTTCCGGAGAAATTCCCAATGAAGCCTTTTGTCGAATGATATCTCCAGTCTCCACAGCCTGTGGAGTCAAGGGAGAAAATATCTCCACATCAACCGCATTTTTCAGCACCAACACATCATCTCGCCCACAAAGAATCTGTATTTTGCGAGACATATCAGCACTGACAGCAGTAATCACCTTAGCATGTTGCAACGTCCATTGCAGTCGAGCAAAATCTCCTGGTGGAAACATTTCTCTATCAATATCATTCCCACGGGCACTAACAGTGCTAGGTAAATTTTGAAGTGCGGCAAACCAAGTAGCGAGAAAACCACTGGGAAATAGATAGTGCCCCCAGACAGCATCGTAAGCACGAGTTTGATGTAACCACTCTAGGACATTCAGAGTATGAGGCATAGTCATGTCCCAGTGACGGTATAATCCTATACGGTAGACGTGAGACTTGGCTGATGAAGTTTCTGGTGGTAAAACTTCACCCGGTTGCAAGAAACGACTCCAAGTTAAAACATCAATTTCTATACCCAATTGGCAGAGCGTAGCAACCAATCGCGCTGCACTACTAGCTAAACCTCCCAAATCAGGTGGAAAGCGTTCTGTAATCAAGAGAAGACGTTTCATTGAAAAAGTGGCAATGAGGTGTGGCTGAGCGTCCACGGAGGAAAACGAACGGCTATTTTAATTATGATCTATAAACAGGAAGTTATCGATTTCTACAACGAGAGGACGAACTATGATAATAATGTGACTCGCGGCACTTTTTGATTACGCAATTCCATTTCCTGAGTAATCTGTTTCAGATGTGGCAATGGGAATGGGGAATATTGCCATAGAAGCTGCGAAGAAAGTCGGCGCAATTATAATAAAAAGAGGAAAAATATGTTATCAAAATTAGCGATCGTTACAGGTGGAACTCGCGGAATTGGTTGGGGCATATCGCAGCAATTAGCTAAGAACGGATACAACCTTATACTGGGCTTTAATGCGAATGAAGAGGCGGCATTAACTGCAAAAGCGACTCTTGAATCTACTTATGAGGTAAAAGTTGAGATTGTTAAAGGCGATGTAGCTCAAGAGTCAACTATTGAAAGAATATTCCAATCTGTAGAAGAGAATTTTGCAGGCAAGCTGACAGCCTTTGTTCATAATGCTGGACTTTATGTTGGGATGACAACATCTGCTGAATCAACAGAGGCAAATAAAGCAGGCAATCTTCAGCGCCAGTTGCTAGGGAATAATAGTTTTACTAGCTTTGATCAGTATGACTATTATCAAAATGTTTATCCTAAGTGCTTTATTCGATGTGTGGAAAAAGCACTTAATTACATGGATAATGAAAACGGTTATATCGTAGCAATATCTTCTCCTGGATGTAATATTAGCCAAAAGCCACAGTTGCCCTATGTAATGCCAGGGCAAGCTAAGGCGGTTGTTGAGTTTTTAACAAGATACTACGCCAAGACATTAGCACCACGACGAATTACCGTCAATGTAGTTATTCCTGGTTTTACTAAAACGGAAGCTTGGAATTTTGTTACTTCTGAATCGGGTGGAGTCGATAGCGATACTATGAAAAATATAATCGAAAAGACGCCAATGCAACGTTGGGCATCACCGCTAGAGATAGGTGAAGTTGTAGCGTTTTTATGCTCTCCATCTGCAGCATTTATTACTGGCGTAGCACTACCTGTTGATGGTGGATTACATCTGAGTTAAGAATTTGGATCTTGAGAATGAGGAGCAGCTCTATCAGCATCGATCACCGCGATAGCTTGCTGAAGTATCACCAGCAGATCCTACAATTAAACGGGGATTCCAGTTGGTAACTCACTCAAGCTAAAAACTACAGTCAAACATTTCTATAAGCACCGTATTCAACATAATCTCGGTTATGTTGCACAAGTACAAAATCTCGCAAAGCCTACGTCAACAGTATTTCAGGTTGTTTTGACTGATTTGAATTTTACTAATGCTATTAAAAATTTAAATTATGCATCATAGAAGTTATTTACTTTTGAACCAATGGGTACAGACTTAGAGTTACTCTACGACTTATTCTCAACGTTGTAACCCTTTAACTTAAAAGTAATCAAGGAAGATGATAGTATTTAACGTTATAGACGTAGAAGACAATATATATTACCTAAAGTATGAACAAATAAAGGAAACAAAAGTAGCGGATGAAGGTAAAAACAATGACGATTATCTTGATGCTAAATATTTTCAAGTTCTTCTCAAAAACGAAAATATAATCCTTCTGGAAATGGATAGACAGAATGAACTTAGCCGAATACTTCTTTACCGTTTATTAACGCGTGGAGAATAATCATAATCTGTATCGGATAAAACAGCTACAATTTATACTGTGAGATTTTTTTAGCTGGTGAAGAGTGTTTATGACGTATAAAACCGAAGTTATCGATTTCTACAACGCTAGGACAAATTATGATAATGATGTGACTCGCAATCGCGCGATCGCACTTTTTGATTACGCAACTCCATTACCTGGGCAATCCGTTTTAGATGTGGCAACGGGAACGGGAAATATTGCGATAGAAGCCGCGAAGAAAGTCGGCACAAATGGTTCTGTGATTGGAATTGATATCGCCACAGAATTACTCAAGATTGCTCAGCAGAAAATTCAAGCCGAAAACTTGTCGAATGTTCAGTTAATTGAAGTCGATGCAGAAGCATATCAGCCGGAATCGAATGAGTTTGACGCCATCTATTGTTCTTACGCGATCGTGCTTTTTCCCAATATTCCCACCATTATCAGAAATTGGTATCGTTTTCTCAAATCTGGCGGCTTTATCGCATTTACCTGCTCATCTGAAGATTCATATTTAGCCTTGTCGATCGTAGAAGCTTGTGCAAAAAATGGCATTATACTTCCCAATCTGCACGAACTATTGGGAACACCAGATCGAATTAAACACGTATTAACTCAAGCCAAATTTAATCTTATCGCAATTCATCCCCGACAACTGGGGACTTATCTCAGCTTAGAAAAAGCCCAGAGCAAATGGAATGGGCAATTATGGCTACATACCGATAATCCGCTGCGGGAATTAAAACCGGAAAAAATAAGCCTTATTAAAGCGAGTTATGACGATGCGCTCGCTGCACTAAAAACCGAGCAGGGCGTATGGCATGAGGAATTAATTTACTACGTTATTGCTCGTAAAGCAGTTAGTAGCTAATATCATGTCTGTCAAATTACTCCCAACATGAGTGTAATATTGAACAGCAAGTTGTGCTAGTGTTAATTCCTTATAAGTCCTGAGCCATTCTTCTTGCTCTTGAGGGTAAAACTTTCCTTGAGTTTTTGAGTTGGCTTGTTTATTTTGAAGAGTGTGTGACATAGCTACCGTACCTCCAAGGAAAGTCACAAACCATCCAAACTTCCATTTCTTGTGTGAATACGAAGTCTGTTTGTAAGTGCAGTAAATTTACTTATACATGTAGCGAGCATTCATTGGAGAGATCGTTGTTTATCCTGATTCTATTTTACAATGTTTACGATATGATAGCCTTATAATAACCTTTATATTCGAAAAGATCTATGCCCCTATCCGCCTAGACTGGGGCTAATTTTTTAGTCACTCGAACGAGTATGCTTATAGCTTGATTGCTACACCCACTCTCAAGAGCGCTTGTGCTTCGCGCTACAATATTTGTGTATCGTCCGGAAAGCAAACGTGTTTACACCGTTTCAACTCCTATCTGGATCTAGCTAATCCTTGCTCAGTTTGATAGCATTAATACACCCACTATAATTCCTTATATTTTCTCCCTTAATTGTTGAATGATACAATTCTATAGTAATTAATTGTACCTTGATAATGTAAAGATGCATTACAGAGACGCATTTAACCAGACGTTAGAAAAGTTTAAAATTAGCGCTAAATCACTCTCACTTAGTAGTGGGGTGCAAGAGTGTCAAATCAGCCATTTTAGAAATGGTAAGGATTTGATGGCAGAAACTCTTTTCACTCTGGTTGTTGCGCTCCCTGACGAGGCGCAAATGTACTATTTTTCGTGCGTTGGTGGGGAATCAGCACTGCAAACAGTTGATTTGCGATCGCTTGTCGAGTCCATGCCCATCGCACGTAAATGTGAAATTCTGAGTCTAATTGCTGCTTCTTTAATGGAAAGTCTTGAAAACACCGAGCAAAGCAAATTCATGACAGCAGCATTGTAAATTTACCATTTTCCGCATTACCATATCCCAAGGTATTACGCATTTCATAAGTATCGTTACCTGAACGAGTTTCTAAAATTGCTATAGCTCTCAGTTTAGAATAAAACCGTTGCTTACCCACTTCTTTTATAGAGATCAGACAGTATTGCGAAGTGAGAGCAGGCTTTTAGATGCTCAGAAGTGAAGGACGTAAAAGATTGGTAGAGGAAGCGGTGCGAAGGTATGAGCGAATTCGCCAACTTTGTCCTGAGGATATAGCAGATCTCGAAGACAGAATTTGCTCATTCGTAACCCGAATATAACGATTGCTCTTTAGGCTATTGCGCTTGGTGCGATCGCCTTCACTTCTGAGCGCGTGACAACACAACAACAGGCAGAACTAATTCTCCGTTGGTATACGTATCGTTGGCGGATAGAAGAGTATTATCAAATTCTCACTTCTGGAATAAATTAAATATTACAGGAACCCCAAGAGCGCTTCTAACTGCGCTTTGTCTCCCCTCCCCGCTTGCTTTGGAGGGGTTGGGGAGCCAGCGCGAAGACGGCTTTCCCGCTACTAGGCGACTGGCGTGGTGGGGTTCTTCTCAATTGGTTTGAGACTCATTATAATACCCAAAAACAAGAAAGAGGCCCGATAGACCTCTTCACAACTCCCTACAAATAATTTTTTATATAAGAAAATTACAGTAGCCCAGTATTTGTTCCTTGCTTACCTGTTGCTAGTTCAACTTTCACAATTTTGCCACCCATTTTCATGATGCGTTGCTGTTCGCGAAACCAATTTTCGTAGGGAACGAGCTTAGTGAAATAGGTATTTTGCAATTCGCGTTGAGTACGAATCCGAGTTTGGCTGGGAACACAAGCAGTAATTTTAAACATCCGCATGGCATTATATCTCCTGTATCTACTGTGAAAACTTTTTTATTTCAAAATTTCGAGTGCATGTTATAAAAATAATCACTCAAGGTTGGAAATCAAGCGTCAATACTAGACAGCTGGCACAAACCAATCAGCAATGTACCGAACAGATAAGCGACAAAACCCTCTAGCACTCACAATTGATTTCCTAACCTTAAATTAAGCTGCACTTAAATTATGATTAAGTGCAAAACATCTCTTAGCTCAAGCCAGAAGAGATATAGTCAAAGTAAACGCCCATTTCTTTACCGGCATCAGAACCGACTAAGCTAGCGGTAACTTCCTTCATTGCTTGGATAGCTTGCACGGTAGCACCGACGGGTACACCCAAGGAATTGTAGGTTTCCTTCAAGCCATTGAGCACACGCTCATCAAGGATGGAAGCATCGCCTGCCAACATTGCGTAGGTAGCATAGCGGAGGTAGTAGTCCAAATCGCGGATGCAAGCAGCATAGCGACGGGTGGTGTACATGTTGCCACCTGGACGGGTGATGTCAGAGTACAGTAAAGACTTAGCGACTGCTTCTTTGACAATAGCAGCAGCGTTAGCACTGATTGTAGTAGCAGCACGTACCCGCAATTCGCCAGTTGAGAAGTAGCTTTTCAGCTTCTCAAGGGCTGCGGTATCCAAGTACTTACCTTGAACGTCTGAAGTGTTAATAACAGCGGTAATTGCGTCTTGCATGTTGTTATGTCCTTATTTCCAACTTTATTGCAATACTGTTAGAGTGAAACAGCTTCGCCCTAGCCCATAGCACCAACTAAGTAGTCGAAGTAAGCACTAGCTTCACTAGCATCTTCACTTGACAACAGTGAGGCAGCAGCGCTCTTCATGGCGTTGACACCAGCAGCCACAGCATCAATAGGAGTTCCGAGAGACTTGTACATTTCGCGAACGCCTACAACACCAATTTCTTCAATTGGGGTAACATCACCAGAAACAATCCCGTAGGTGATGAGACGGAGATAATAATCTAGGTCACGCAGACAGGTTGCTGTCATTTCTTGACCGTAAGCGTTTCCACCAGGAGAAACAACATCAGGGCGCTTTTGGAACAGCTGATCACCAGCTTGCTTAACAATGCGCTCGCGGTTTTCTGTCAAAATTTGAGCGGTGCGGAGGCGACGCTCACCACCTGTAACAAAGCTCTTAATGCGATCAAGTTCGCCAGGGCTGAGATAGCGAGCTTCTGCATCAGCATTCACGATGGACTTCGTGACGATACTCATTAATGGATTCCTCCAAAACTAAGTGAAACCAGAATTTGATTAGACTGGTGCGACTTTATTAGCTTGTTTCGTCGTTTCCCCAGTCACAGCAGTCAAATAACTGCTGGTACTGTTTCCAAAGAAGGAAGGTGAGGGAAGGACAAGTGACAAGCCTCTAAACTTCAGCTACCTTACGGATTTATTTTCGGGCATTATGTAGAGCAAATATTACTTGTCTTAACAGTTTGTAATATTGCTTTTCATGTTTACTATCGCATACCCAAGATGAAAGAGATGTTAAGAAAAGTTACAACCCGAGGCAGGGGGCAGGGGGCAGGGGGCAGAAGGAAGATGTAAGTTTTAATACCCTAGTGAACTCTCTGTTCTCTGTCCTGCCTTGCCCAAATCGGGTACAAGCCGCAAAGCTCGCTCTTGGGAAGATCCCCCGGCAGCGAAGCTCGCCGGACGGAATCTTCCGTCCGGCAGACTTCGCGACTTTGCCCCACCAAACTGGAGGTTGGTAGTCTTCAATCAGTCGGGACCCAAGCCCAAACTGTATTGTCTTATACCTTCAGCATAGCTGCCTTTCTTGTTGACTAATGACAAAAGGGTGAACCTGCTTAACGCTGGCTAAACCGTCCTGTGAGCACAGCCGGAGACAGGCTGGACCAAGACTGTTTCACCAAGTCAGCTGAAGCCTTCACACTACCGAGGTAGTTACCTGCGGGTAGCGATGGGAAGCGTGGATAAGGGACTACGTCTTCACCAAAGTATTGGGCATACTCTGAACTTTCAACGATCGCCTGTACAGCCGCTTTTAAACCGCTATCAGCCAGTAGTTTGTTATAGGTGCGAATTTCTGCTTGAGTTGCTGGTGCACGTCCTAACAGGTGACGGAAGAGGAATTCAATCACCTTAGTATTTGGATAGGGCGTGTAGAAGCGCTTGCGATAGATTTCCGAACTGGCAAGCTCGCGGACAAACTCCCGCACGGAAATTTCCCCATTCCGCAATTTACTGTCTAAGTCAGTACGACGGAAGTAGTCAGGAACTTGACCGCTAAACACATCCATCACCTGACAGTAAATGGCGTTGATTGTCTGTTGCGTTTCCGACTGGTTTGCGCCTGTCGTCATGCGGTAAACACGTGCTGGTTTGCGACGGTTTGTACCAACGCCCACCTCTACAGACTGTCCGCGACCATCGTTGTAGGAACGACCCAATTCGATAAACAGCGGCTTGCTCTTGTCGATTTCTTTCGCTTTCGCAGCGATATCTGCGCTCGCCTTCGCCAACATCGGCATTTGAGCAACATCCATCCGTGCTTCCACAGGCTCAAAGCTGGGTATGACAATGTCATTGTTCTGCTTTGTGAGCTGGTTGTAAAGCTTCTCGGTATTCGGGAAATTCGCTGCTGGTAAAGTTGGGAAGCGGTTGTAAGGCACCGTATCTTCACCAAACGCCTGGAGATACTCCTGAGTATTCACCATTGCCCGGATAAATGCCCGTAGACCTTGTCCCGCTAGTATTTGATTATACTTACGTATCTCCGCTTGGTCAATAGGAGCGCGTCCCAGGAAATGCTTAGTTCCCAGTTCAATCACCTTAGTATTTGGATATGGTGTATAAAATTCTTTCTGGTATAAATTAGAACAACCTAAACCTTCGATGAATTCCTTAACAGTGATTTCACCATTACCCAACCTGCTTTGTAGTACTGTAAATTCGTTTTGGGCGATGTAGGGTGCAACATCACGCTCGAAAATCTGGCGGAATCCAGCACGAATGACGATATCCACTGAGACTTTGTCATTAAGACCCGCAACCAACTTAAAGGTTTTCGTTTGTTCGCGCTTCTTGGTGACACCTTGATTAATCCGGAACTGGATATCTGGTTCCGACCGCATTTCCGTAACTGTACCTAGTTCCACAAAACGCGGCGTTTCTTCCTTCTGGACTTGTGTGCCGATATCCTGGATACTACCAACACGTAGTTGCCGCAATGCCAAACCTTGGGGAGTTACATAGCGTTCGTATGGTACTGTATCTTCACCAAATGCCTCATTGTACTCCAGCGAGTCAATAAAGGCATCAATCAGCCCGTACAAGCCCTTCTTGGCACAAATATCAAAGTACTTGTTATTTTCCTGACGACCGTAGGTAGGACGACCTAACAAGCGACGGTGGATATACTCAACTGCCTTACATACATAAAGCGGAGTCCAGTATAGCTTGCGGAACAGATCCGACTTAGCCAACGCACGGATAAACTCCCGTACAGAAATTTCCCCGTTTTCCAGTTTAATTTCTGCAACTTTTAACCGCTGACCTTCATAGACATCCCGACCGAAGACTTGCAGGTAAGCAGCCCGAATCAATGCTTGAGTAGAGCTTTCGCTGTATTTTACACTGACTCCAGTTGGTGTTCTTCTCCCTCTTGTACCGGGAAGTTGATCCAAACGGAACACTTTAGGACCAAGGGAACCTGGAAACTCACCCCGCGCATCGGGATTGCTGTTTTGATTATTAATACCAGGGCCCGAATGAATCAGGATGCGTTTGCTGTCCTTACCAAAAGGTGCTGGACGTGTGCTAGGGTTGCGAGTTTCTTTCGGGAAGATTGCCCCAAACTGAATTTCCAGTGGATCGTTACCAGAACCATAAGGATGTTGGTCGGGCAGTGGCTGCTCATAGTCAGCAAAAGTTGTGATAAACTGCGGGACTTTGCGGAAAGGCGCACTGTATTTGAACAGGTCTTGCTGCGGTCCCCAGTTACGGCATTCTTGTGCTTCTTGCCCTAAACCTCGGATGTATGGTACAGTTTCTTCACCGAAGTAGTCAGCGTATTCCTTAGAATCTACCAAAGCATCGATTAAAGCTGGCAGACCGCCTTTAGAAATAATCGAGAAGTATTCCTGCACTTCTTCCCGACTACTTGGTCCCCGTCCTAAGACGTGACGGAAAGCAAGTTCCAGGGCGCGGCTATTAATAAATGGTTCGTAAAACTGTTGGCGGTAAAGTGGAGATTTTGCAACACGGCGGACAAACTCTTTCATCGAGATTGTGCCATTCTTCACCTGGGATTCCAGGTTAGAAATCGATTGACTGTAAGCACGGGTGATATCACGCTCAAAGATTTGCCGATAGGCAGCTTTGACTATCTCATTTTTCTCAGATGCAGACAATCCAGACTTCATCACAAACTTGGGACGCCGTTCTGCTGCATTAAAGTAAATCTGGGGCAGTTCTAAGCCTTGCTGGTCGTTTGAAGGTCTTTGACGTAGTTTATTGGAAGGAGTGGGTGCTTTAAATTCGGAAATCAAAACATCCATGTACTGGTTAACAGTTTCCGCTCCCTCTGGATCTTTACGGAAATAGGAAAGAGCAGCTGCTTTTATTTCAAATAAAGCAACAATTGTGGCTTCACCAGAACAAGCGTTTTCAATGATTTCCCGCAAACCACGCGTGTTCACTATGATGATGTTCGGGTCTCCGGCTACGATCGCATAAGTAGCGTAGCGTAAGAACCATGATAAGTCCCGCAAGCTCTTAGCCATATTGCTAGGACCATAACGGGAAACGTTGATTGGTCTAAAGCCAGGAGGAGTTGGACCACTTGGCGAAGAATTAAAAATGGAGCGTAAATTTTCTAGGAACCCACCGCGACTTTCTACGTAAGTCACGTTTCCTAATTTCATCCCTTCTCTCACATCCAAGGCAGATGCAACTGCCATTGCCAATTCTGGTTCCTTAGGTTTTTCTAAGAAAGACATCGGCGAACCACCCACAAAAATGCGGTTGGCAGCGCGTGAGACAATAACTTCGGCATTTTCTGTGAGCTTCTGGGCTATTTCTAAGCGCTTTGCACCAGATGCAAAATAGCTTGCTAGCTCATTAAGTTCACCAGCTCCGAGAAAGCGGTCTTGTTGCTCCGCTTGCGAAATAGTCGAGCCAGCTAGGGTTTGATATAGTTGCGGACGCGCAACCGAGCTTCCACCACTTGCCTTAACACTCATGAGATTTGTAAAACTCCTATCATATTATTTTTGTGTTAAGTCTGGGTTGCTTTTGGGCTTGACACATCTATGTGTTTATGCATATAGAGTGTTGCCTTCCAGACTGCTAAAAAAATTAACCCAGTCAGCTATTAGATTAGAACGTTTTGTGGTTTATCTGTCGCAATATTAAGAATTGTCTCGAAATTTTAGTTCAAATGTATCAGTTTGTGAAGCTGGAACTCGGAAAATGATTTCAGCGTTGTTACAAAACTTTATGAGACTCACAGAAATACTTTTTTCAGGCGATCGCTTTGTATCTAGGATTTACGCAAAAGTTGTCAAAGTCCAATTAATTTATTGAACCGCAATAGACATTGGACAGTTCGCAGGAGGATAAGAGCGCGAATGACGGCTTTCCCGACAGAGGATAAGAGCGTTGGTTTCCAACGCCAGATACCTACGGAGGGAAACCCTCCTTCAGTACTGGCTCCTCCGTAAGAATCTGTCCGCGCTCTTGTACGCCAAGAATGAGTAGAGTTTGCGATCAACATATCTTTGAAAGTGTTGAAGCGCTGACTATGAAACGAATGTTACAAACTACTAGCTTATGGCTAAATGCTTACAATTTAAACAGATGGCTGTAAATCGATAAAATCATGGTTAACTTCTTTGATACTGGAATGCCACAATTAGACATTACATCCAAGATTCCACCTTTAGAAAGTGGCGTTCGTCGTTCGCGTAGCGTCTCGAAGAGAAGAACACAAAGCTTTTGTACGGTTATTGGCACAAGCACAAAGTTAAGAGCAGGAAAAAGGACATTCCAAAGGAAATTAAAATGGATAAATAGCTTATGACTCCTGGATCACACCGTCCTCGTATTTTAAAACCAGACGAAACTTATACTTTCCGTAGATACTTTGATTTACGGTTTGCTCCAGCCGATATTTTACGTGAACTGGGAGCAAGTTTAACTAAGGCTGCTATTAACTTTTCAGCTAATACTAATCAAATTACTCGACTTGCTGATCTCAAAGCACGTTTAGAAGAAGCGATCGCTCGGGTTAGTTTGACTAGTGAAGCTGCACGACGGGAAGTTTTGATTGCACCTATTTTGTTGGAAGTTGCTCATATCACGGAGTCAACAATTAACATTGAATATCCAATTGAGGTGAATCAATACCTCAAAGGTGATTTAGATTATTACCTACTATCAAAGCACAATATGTTAGTGGTAGAAGCAAAACAGGCAGATTTAACACGGGGATTTACGCAGCTAGCAGTCGAATTAATTGCCTTAGATGCATGGATAGAATCGGATGAGCCGATTCTATATGGTGCGGTGACGACAGGAGATATCTGGCAGTTTGGTAGCTTCCAACGTACTTCGCGCTTAGTAACTCAAGATTTAATGCTATATCGAGTTCCAACTGATTTGGAAGTTTTGATGCCAATTCTAGTCGGAATTCTTACAAATAAGTAGATCGGTACCAAGCACAATAAGATTCCCGACTTCTTAAAGAAGTCGGGAATCTACAGCGACTTGAAATTCTTACCAATGACACATGATGAGGATCATCAGGTAACTTTTCTTCTAACTCCCAAAAAAATGGGCGAACCGAGAATACAATGACCAATATTCGCTACACTCAGAAATGCCGCCATACTGCTCACCATGTCTGATTCTCAAACTGTTAGCACTGCTGTTGCCAAACTTTACGACACCTACCCCTTTCCTCCAGAACCGCTGTTAGATGAGCCACCTCCAGGTTATAACTGGCGCTGGAATTGGTTGGCTGCTTATAACTTTTGCACTCACCAAAAACCGCAAAAGCAGGATATCCGCATTTTAGATGCAGGCTGCGGTACTGGTGTGGGAACGGAGTACTTAGTTCACCTGAATCCCACAGCAACTGTAGTCGGCATAGATATCAGTGCAGGGGCGCTTTCTGTCGCTAAGGAACGCTGTCAACGTTCAGGTGCAAACTCAGTTGAGTTTCATCAACTGAGTTTATACGATGTGGAACAGTTACCAGGGGAGTTTGATTTAATTAACTGCGTGGGAGTTTTGCATCACTTAAGCGATCCAATTCGCGGTATTAAAGCATTGGCGAAGAAGTTAGCTCCAGGCGGAATTATGCACATCTTCGTTTATGGCGAGTTGGGGCGTTGGGAAATTCAACTGATGCAAAAGGCGATCGCACTCCTCCAAGGTGAGCAACGCGGCGATTACCGTGATGGTGTCTTCCTCGGACGAAAAATATTTGCTTCTTTACCACAAAACAATAGAATCGTCAAGCGAGAAAAAGAACGTTGGTCTATGGAAAATCAACGGGATGAATGCTTTGCCGATATGTACGTTCATCCCCAGGAGATTGATTACAACATCGAGACACTATTTGCCCTCATCGATGCTTCCGAATTAGATTTTGTTGGCTTTTCCAATCCAGCTTTTTGGCAGTTACAGCGACTTTTGGACAAAGCACCAGAATTAATGGAGCGCTCAGTTGGGTTAAGCGATCGCCAACGTTACCGCTTGATCGAATTGTTAGATCCAGAAGTCACTCACTACGAATTTTTCCTGAGTCGTCCGCCCCTACCTAAAGCCGACTGGTCAGCAGATAACACCCTACTTGCGGCAATTCCTGACCGAAATCCTTGTATCGATGGATTTCCTAATCAATGTGTATTTAATTACGATTACCAAATTGTGAATTTATCTGTAGGGGAGTTGGAGTTTTTGCGTCATTGTGAGGGGAAGTTAACAGTAGCAGAAATTTTGAAGAGCGTAGAGTTGGGTTTAGAGGGAGTGCGATCGCTCTTAGAGCAGCAGCTAATTTTGTTGACACCTGGGGGATGAAGATGGAACTGTCGAACTCACATTCAATGAAATAATTCCGTACCCATGCCAACTTGTCCACCAGACACTACCAGTTTGTCCGTTTGAATAATTATTATAAAGTTTGTAGTTGCGCTTCAGCGCTATCATTTTATTAAGAGGGCTTCAGTGCAACTACGATTTTAATTTTCTAAAAAGTAATAAAACGGACATAATCTGACTTGTCCACCAGAAACTGCTAGTTTGTCCACCAGACAGAAACCAAAAACCTGACTCGTGAACAATAACAGGACTTACGCAAAAATAGCCGAAAAGCTTAATGCATTGAACCGCCAAGACAAGGGCAGCGCTGTGCGGGGGTTCCCCCCGTTGAGGCGACTGCCCGCGCCAAGAATTCGTAGAGTGTGCGTAAGTCCTAATTCGTTGTCAAAAATTGCATAACCTCGGCGAAACCTGGAAGTACATAGATCGTGGTGGAATGTATCAGATACTTCCACATTGATGTGTCGTAACCTTTGAGATTTCGGATAGAAAACGATGCGTACATATAAAATAGGACTGGCTGCATTTATTACTTTGCTAACGATTGCGTCAGTGTCTTTAGCGGTTAATTTGCCAGTAGTATTCACAGCGTCGCAGGTATTAGCACAAACGGTAAATGAGCGCAAAGCTGAAGCAGACCGATTATTTCAACAAGGTATAGACCAATTAAATACGAGTCAATTTGAAGCAGCATTACAGTCTTGGCAACAAGCACTGATGATTTACCGGGAGATCAAAGACCGCAAAAGCGAGGGAAAGGCGCTGGGTAATTTTGGTCTTGCTTACCGTAATCTGGGAAACTACTCCAAAGCGATTGAGTATTCTCAGCAGGTGTTGGCAATCGCCAGGGAGATCAAAGACCGTCAAAGCGAGGGGAAGGCTCTGGGTAATCTCGGTCTTGCTTACCGTAATCTGGGAAACTACGCCAAAGCGATTGAGTACCAAATGCAGCAGTTGGCGATCGCCAGGGAGATCAAAGACCGTCAAAGCGAGGGGGCGGCGCTGGGTAATCTTGGTAATGCTTACCTTA
>JAQYWO010000190.1 GCA_029379215.1 Rhizonema sp. PD37 | reverse complement strand
GCTTTACGACTTTATCCTATTTCCATTATATGCAAACTAGGTGTGGAACAGCTTAACCAGTTATTGTTATCACGTCTTTTCCACAAAAGTTGCAGATGGTGATTTTCCTGAAAGTGTAAAAGAACTACTTGCTGAATGTAAGTTAGAAGACTCTGTGGAGGAAGAAGAAGACTAAGTTTTCTAGCGAGTGAAAAGTTACAATACTGTTCAGACTACAGCCGCAAACAACTGCTAAATTAAACCAAGCAACCGATTAGCCGCTAAACTCACGGAATTAAATATTGATCCAGATATTTTCTAGAAGTAAGTAGGGGCATATGCCCTACTTACTGCTTTGCATGAGGCAACTACAAAGGACGATAAACGCGGTAGTTGATGCTGGGGAAGATGTTGTCCATTGACTCGACTTTTTCCAACCAACCGCTGTCGATTTTACCGATGTTAATATCTTCGTAAAGTTTATTTAAGCGCATGAGGTGCGATCGCGTTCGTCTGACTGCATAGGGAACCATCGTCCCTGTTCGCATAATAAAAGCCCAGTCAGAAGATTGCGCTAATAACAATTCCCTTGCCGCTTGATTTAGTGCCCTCCATTCTAACTCATCTGCAGGTTCCCGCCGCGCTAGTTCGATCATTCGCTCTGCGGCTTTATGTAAATGAGGGTAAATCCACGTATTTGTCTCATTCAACCAATACTCGTGAAATCCTTTATAACCCCAACTAGATTGAGAAGGACGGCAAACTTGCTGAGTTGGATGTGCCCGTAAATAATCTGCCAAGTGTGTCATAGCATACGTGTTTTGATCGTACCATGACTTACGGAACAGGTAATCGATAAACCAGGGACCTTCGTACCACCAATGTCCAAATAACTCTGCATCGTAAGGAGAAACGATAATCGGCGGACGTTGCATCATCCCATAGAGATTTTCCACCTGCCGCTCTCGATTATACATGAAGTTCGCGGAGTGTTCTGCAGCTTTTTCCCTAGCCCAGTATGGATCGTAAAGTGCTTTATCTCCAAGTCCTAAACCACGACCAGTAATCTTATGATACTTAATACCCGTATTTTTACGCTGACCGTTGGGCATGATGTATGGCTTGATGTACTCATATTCTGCCTCCCAACCCAAGTCTTTGTAAAACTCACGATATTCCGCAGCACCTGGGTAGCCAACCTCTGAAGACCACACTTGCTGGGAGCATTCATGATCTCGACCGAAGACAGCGACACCAGATTCTGTAAAGATTGGCGCATAGGTCCCAAAGCGAGGACGGGGACGGGCGTAAAGTATGCCATGTCCATCTGTTAGGAAGTAACGCAAACCTGAATCAGCTAACATCCGCTCGACACCTTCATAGTAGGCGCATTCTGGCAACCAAATACCTTTAGGCGGACGACCAAAGTTTTCCTCGTAGTGTTCGCAGGCTACTCGAATTTGCGCCCAAACAGCTTGCGGATACATTTTCATTAGCGGCAAATAGCCGTGGGTAGCACCGCATGTGATAATCTCCAGGTTATTCGTATCTTGAAACTGCTTAAAAGCTGTTACCAAATCGCCCTTATGTCGTTCCCAAATTTCTCGCGTTGCCTTAAACTCAGCAATGTAATATTCAGCTAAATAGTGCATATGACCGTTATGGACATTATGCTCTGCTTCCATTGCGATAAGTTCTTCGAGTTTGGCTAAGTGTTCTTCATAGCGTTCTTGTAGTAATGGATCGCGAAGCATCGACACTAGAGGTGGTGTCATGCTCATAGTGATTTTAAAGTCAACGCCGTCTTGCTTTAAACCTTCAAATACTCGCAGTAAAGGAATGTAAGTTTCGGTGATGGCTTCATAAAGCCATTCTTCTTCCAGCACGTAGTCACTCTCCGGGTGACGGACGAAGGGTAGATGTGCGTGAAGTACAAGTGCGACGTAGCCGATAGCCATAATAATTCCGGGTTGGTACGTATAAATTTGACGGTCAAGGGATAAAGCCGATTTTAAGAATATTTTAAGACTTTATGGGAGCTTAACTATAGAAGAGTTATTTCGTCATTCGATTTGAGATTTTGAATTTGAGTTTTTGGATTGATAAGAGCAAGCCATACTTTTTGCTCTTTTGGGAACTCCATAATAAATTGCAACTACGTCAAACTAGATCTCTCATCGTAGTCACAACAATTTATCTGCCTGGAGATTTACGGATGATAGATACCTTAAATGCGCGGATTTTAGATTGATTTTACGCCGAAATTTGGAGGCTTATACTATCCCCAGAATAGCATAAAATTGGTCTCCTAAAATTTATTTTCTAGGCAGAAACAATCCTGCAGACAGGTTACAGGGGGTAGAGTGCTAATTGCTGAAATTAAATTTATAAATTTACAAATAGTCAAAAAACTGCTCTGGGAATAACTTTAATTCTCCTGATTTGAAGCGGGAAATATCTACCCACAAAGCTGTCTTTTTTCGTTCACCTTCAGCAAATACTAACTCTTGGAGTTGGTAAAACTTTTGGTCAGTAAAATCACATTTATAAAGCAAAATAATTTCGTGCCCTGGCTGACCATCGTAAGTAAAGATATTCTCTAAACAACCCAAGAAGTGAATATTTGTTAATTCTGCTTGGACTTCTTCAGTAAATTCACGTTTGAGAGCTTCTAAACTTGTTTCACCAAAGTCAACACCACCGCCCATCGCTCGGTAAAAAGTTTGTTGCTTAGTTGGATCGTAACCTTCGGAGATAAAGATCCGTTCGCCATCCCGAATCAGTCCCAAGACTAGGACACGAATTTCCCCTGATTTGTGCATTGTTATCGCTCTAGTTATCGTAAATAAACGAAGGACGACTCTCGCTATCCTCGACAGACCAATCTTCATTTTCTCCGCCAATGTACAATTGCTCAAGAGTTACATATTCCTCACTGAGCTGCATGAGACCATTGATCAAGATATCTAGGGCGATCGCATCAGAAGTGCCCAAGTCAAACCAGCAACGCGCCCAAGTCCCTTGATACTCAAGTTCACCCATGTTGTGCATCAGCGCCAGCAGGCTTTTATTGTACCCCTGAGAGTCATAATCCATATAGCTGATATCTAACCCCGTTTCCTGTACTTGGAGATTTTCGGCATTAAATGCACCCAACTTACCCAGATAAAACCAAGAGTTGAAAACCTCTTCTACATACTGCTTTTCGCGCTCTGAAGGAACTGTGCTGAACTTCAGCCAAATCCACATATCAAAAGGATTAATCTCGCGGAACTGTACCTGCATTCTGTCTTCATTACCGAAATTACTCAAAACCAATTGTAGAAGAGTCGGGGACCAAGACTGCAAGGGAAGAGCGAAATTTATCTGTTGAGACAAGCAGGGGAGCAGGGGATGCAGGGGATGCAGGGGAGCAAAAAGAGCTCAGCCCTTGCAGTATTGAGTCGGGGACTAAGAAGATGCGTGGATAGGCAAAAGGGAGTTCTAGCCAGCAGAAAGGCTGTTAGAAGCACTGCCCCGTTCGTGTTCAATTTGTTTCACCAAACCAGTCGGCAGTTGGGATTTTTTAACGAGTGCTTTGTCAAAATTAGCGATCGCCTCTTGCAGCAGTTGTTGGTTTTTTTCTTTTCTCGACTGTTCTCGAAGAATTTGAGCTTTAAGATAATATAACTCTGGGTTATCAGATGTGATCTTCAAAGCACGATTAGTATAATCCAGCGCTTGAGTGTACTGTTTTAAATCCCGATAGCCTATGGCAATACCCCGATCCGCAAGATACGGAGGAGCCGCATTTTTTTCCAACCGTTCAATCGCCTGCTGTGGGCTAGCAAAAGGCAAGTTAACTGCCACCATTAAGTCCATGTAGCCCTTAAGTAGATTCAGTTCTGGATCGTTCTTAGAAATTGCTTCGGCTTTGTCTAAATCTTGGTAAACTTCCCGAAGCTGACTCAAAGCTTGGGGCGCACCACTGACTGTACCCTCACGGCTAATAATAACTGCCCCTGCTAAAAAATGACCGACAGCAGTGTATAAATTCCCACGTAAGGGATCTTTAGGAATCAACTTTTGTGCAGTTTCCATAGTTTTCTTGCTGTATGTATCAAATGAGGCTATATCCTTATTCGCGTATGATAAAGACGCCTTCATCGCATAAATTAACGGTTCATTGGGATCTGAAGATAAGGCTTGTTGTAAGTAACGATCTGCCGCTTGATAATCTCCCTGTTGGAAAATTGCTTTAAATGCTGCTTCTGTCGTGTTACTAATGTTGCGAGGATGACTAGTTCGGAATGGATCTGCAGCTAATGAGGGATTTGTCAACACATTCACTGCTAAAGCAGCAATAAAAGCTATTTTAGTCAGGCTAGCCAGTCTTGCAGATAATATGAGTTGCGAACCAGGAAATCGTTTAGTCATTTTAATCTCAGAATAATTACGCTTGTAATTGTTTTCGTTATTACTTATAATTTTAATAAAACACGGGACTCCTACTATGACTTCATAGCAAGAAAAGGGGATTCAGTATGGAAAAATTTTTCTCCTTCCCACAAATAAATACGGTTGTATCTGACTTAACGCGCGTTACCACTCAGAAGGAAGAAAACCATCACTGGAATATAAATTCTAAGTTTCTTCAAAATCAAGGATATTATACTTATACTGACATACATATTTAAGCTAAAGTTTTTACACAGTAAGACTCTCGGATTTTTTTTTAGTTCCCATACTTGTTGAGCGCGATTGTTAAATCATAAATTTGCCACAATAGTAAAGAAGTACGAGCGACGGCTTTAGTCAAAAGCCCACGTTTAGACCGTAGGGAGACGCTTAACTTAAAAGGAGAGATTTAACAAGTAGTGTTAGCGTAGGTAATGCGCTACAAGTTTTTTTCGGAATATAGTTACCCGCAGAGTAGTTAATAAGTAAGTTGCTGACTTTTTGGTAATCTCATAAAATGCTCTATCTTAGAAACCTCACTTATCATCCCACGGCTTCCTCAACAGCAATTCTCAAATCAATTAACCTGGATTTAGCACCGCAAAAACTAGGTCTAATTATCGGACCAAGTGGTTCAGGCAAAAGTACGTTACTCGAAATTTTATCTGGACTGGCTGAACCCACATCTGGTTCAGTGCTATGGCGCGAACAAGAACTTATCTCCGAACAGTTGCAACAATTGGCAGGATTGGTGTTTCAATTTCCCGAACGGCATTTTTGCGGCGGTTCTATTCTAGAAGAATTGCGATTGGGACATCCAGAGTTAGGGATAGAGCGAGTTAACCATGCACTAAGTGAAGTAGGATTAGAGCATTTAACACGAGCTACACCACCCCATGCTTTGAGTGGTGGTCAGCAACGACGTTTAGCCCTGGCAGTACAATTGATTCGTCAGCCACATTTACTGTTGTTAGATGAACCCACAGCAGGTTTGGATTGGTCAATGCGTCAACAACTGGTGAATTTATTAGCGAAACTGAAAAAAGATTGGACACTGTTGATAGTGACGCACGATCCAGGAGATTTGTTAGCGATCGCAGACTATTGTTGGACTATCAACCACGGTGAACTAAAATCAATTGACCCCACGACATTGGATACCAAACTTAAAGAACCGCAACCTGCGGTGTAAGAGGTAGGGGGAGTAGGTATGCTCTTGGGTTTAATATAGATAACATCTGGGATCATCCAACGTTATCTTAAACTCTCCCGTACAGGAGTGTAGGGAGTAGGGGGAGAATAACCAACAACCACTAACCACCAACAACTAACAATGTCAAATACTTCTACTCCATCGCTACGCGAACAACAACATCCTCTCATTCGTCAACTGGCTGATGGTATTGAAGCAGTATGGCACAAGCACTTAGATCTGTCGCCTTACAACTTGCCGACTGAGTTGGGGTATGTGGAAGGTAGACTGGAGGGAGAAAAACTCATAATTGAAAACCGCTGCTATCAAACACCCCAGTTCCGAAAAATACACTTAGAACTGGCAAAAGTGGGAAATATGCTTGACATTTTGCACTGTGTTATGTTTCCCCGTCCAGAATACGATCTACCAATGTTTGGTTGTGATTTAGTTGGAGGAAGAGGTCAAATAAGTGCGGCGATCGCTGATCTTTCCCCACTCAATGGACATAACTTACCCGAATCATATGCCTCTGCTCTCTCCCAAATTAAAACACTTAACTTCTCTCAACCACGTGAGTTACCTGAATGGGGAGATATCTTTTCAGAATATTGCATCTTCATTCGCCCCACCTCTTCGGAAGAAGCAATGTTTCTCCTCCGTATTGAAGAATTTTTGGAAATTCATTGTACACAAGCGATCGCTTCGTCTCCAGTTTCATCGGATATCGTCGAGCAAATCCTCAAGGGACAACGCAACTACTGCACCAAACAGCAGCAAAACGATAAAACCCGTCGCGTACTGGAAAAAGCTTTTGGTCATGATTGGGCAGAAAATTATATGACAACAGTTTTATTTGATTTGCCAAGTTAGTTTTGGAGAACGCAGAACGCAGAATCTATGATTAGGGGATTTAAAACTCTATTCATCAAAGACTTCTAAATCAACAGTTGACAGTCAAGATAAGCTAAAAGCCCGTATAAACAGCATATTCTTTCTGAGAGTGGTAATTGGCGAGTGATTGTTGTTCTCTCCATGACCTATTTCCTATTACCCATCAACTGTAGGTTCTGTTACGGTTAAGAGCAATCTCTAAAGTTAGAATTTGTTTAACGAGTAAGAGGGAAATCTTTGGAGCAAACATCCAAAGATTGTTTGTTGTTTTAGTAGGTGTAAATAACTAAGCCTACTAATATATTGACCATGAAGTTAAGGAAACTGAGCAGAAAATCTCTACGATGTTCTGCTCTCTTAAATCTGTATATCTAATTGCCTAATTACTTAATTTAGGTCTAATCTTGCTGCTTATCTAAATGATCCTGTAAGAGCGAAAATCTCCATAACATTCAATGAAGTCTCACCAAACAAAAGTCATAATTTTGAATTCTAATAGGGATATATACAGGACTTTTATTACCTATTAAAACATATTATACACTATCAAATTCGGCTCTGAATGAAAACCCCTATAACTGCGTCTAACTTGCTTTTTTACTTTCATTAACGAAATTCACAAAATAGGCAAAATATTATGTCAAGGGTGAGTGAAAAGCCAAGTTTAAGAGAACAAGCAGTTGAGAAACCCAAGCTTTGGTGGCTCCTCACTGCACTGCCATTAGTTATTGCTGTCGGGATGCTGGGTGTAGCCAAAATCGGGCAGATAAAAAAAACAACTGCGCCGCCTGAGCTTAACACTGCACCAATTGTAAATAACATTAATGCTTTAGGTCGTTTAGAACCGCGAGGAGACGTCATTAAAATATCTGCCTCAGCGTCAGGAGTGCAAGGAGTGTCTAGAGTTGAGGAAGTTCTGGTAAAAGAAGGAGAAAGAGTCAAAAAAGGTCAATTTATAGCCATTTTGGATACTTTTGCCGGCAACCAAGCTACAGTAGAAGAGGCAAATGCAAAACTACAAGAGTCCCGTGGCAACTTAACAAATGTAAAAGTTGGATCACCAAGAGAGATTCAAGCCCAAACAGCAGTCATTGCTCGTTTAGAAGCCCAGTTTACTGGGGAAAACGCTGCACAGCAAGCAACGATCGCTCGTTTAGAAGCCGAGTTAAATGGAGAAAACGTAGCTCAACAAGCAACAATTAATCGCCTACAAGCGCAACTTTACGGGCAGACAGATAGTTCAAGAGCAACAGTGCGAAGAACCGAAGCACAAGCAAGCAATGCCCAAGTCGAGGCTCAACGCTATGAAACTTTATACAGAGAAGGTGCTATTTCTGAACAGCAACGCAATCAAAGACGATTGGATGCGGAAACTACCGATCAGCAGGTTGTAGAAAGCCAAGCGAACCGGACGCAGACGATCTCAACGGTGAAAGGGCAAATTGCTGAAGCCAGAGCCAATTTGGTGAAGAGTATAGAAACTATCAGACAGCAAATTGTTGAAGCCAAAGCTACTCGGAGCAAAACTCTAAACACTTTACAAAAGCAAATTGACGAAGAAAGAGCCAAACTCAAAAGACTTCAAGAGATCCGTCCTGCTAATGTAGAAGTAGCGCAAGCCCAAGTTAGTAATGCGATCGCATCTGTGAAAAAAGCAGAAGCTGATTTGAAGTTGAGCTATGTCAAAGCACCTATTGCTGGTGAAATCTTAAAAATTTACACCAAGGCAGGAGAAAGCATAAACCAAAATGGCATTGCTGAGATTGGACGAACCGATCAGATGATTGCCATAGCTGAGGTTCCTGAAGATAGTATTAGTAAAGTACGTCTAGGTCAACAAGCTACCATCACTAGCAATAATGGAGCTTTTATTGGGCAACTACAAGGAACAGTTTTTGAAATTGGCAGAAAAATTGGCAAAAAAGATGTGTTAAATACAGATCCAGCCGCAGATATTGATGCCAGAGTTGTAGAAGTTAAAATAGCCCTGACTCCACAAGATAGTCAAAAAGTTGCAGGCTTAACTTACGCCAAGATAGTTGTTGACATTAATGAATAATATCGTGTTCTGTTAATTGTTGATGGGTAATGGTTGATTGCAATTAACAATCAACAATTAACTCTGAATGTAAGTCAGTCTTCCATTAGCTATTTTGGAGATCTAGAAAATGTTTGGCAAAAAAATCCCTCTCGCGTGGCTACAACTGAAGCGGGAGAAAACACGCCTAGCTGTGGCGCTTGCTGGAATTGCCTTTGCCGACATTCTCATGTTTATGCAGATAGGATTCCAAGACTCTCTGTATTTCAGTAACGTTCGTTTACATAGTAGCTTGCAGGGGGATATTGTTTTAATCAGTAACCAATCTATCGCTTTACTAACAATGAAAAGCTTTTCTCAAAGGCGTTTGTATAAAGCTTTAGATTTACCGACAGTGAAATCTGTTCATCCAATATATATAGATTATACTAGCTGGAAAAACCCAGTAACCGGTTTGCCTCGCAACCTTTTAGTGATTGGAATAAACCCAGAGTTTAATCCTTTAAATCTACCGGGAATTCAAGAAAACTTAGATAAACTTAAACTGCCCGATGTCGTTTTATTTGACCGTTCTTCCAGAAAAGAGTATGGTCCAATTGTAGCTGAGTTTGAGCAAGGAAAAACTGTAACAACGGAACTGAGAAGGCGGCGAGTTGAGGTAAAAGGATTATTTACCTTAGGTGCATCATTTGGAGCAGATGGGAACTTAATCACAAGTGATGTAAATTTTTTGCGGATCTTCTCCAGTCGTCAGCAAGGATTGATTGATATTGGACTGATTCGATTAAAACCGGGAGCAGATGCATCCATCGTTGTTCAAATGTTGAAGAATTATTTGCCGAAAGATATTCGAGTATTTACTAAGCAAGAATATATTGATTTTGAGAGAAATTTTTGGGCAAGTAGTACAGCAATTGGATTTATTTTCACGTTAGGAACAATCATGGGTTTTATTGTTGGAACCGTGATTGTTTATCAAGTGCTTTATACGGAAGTGGCAGATCACTTAGCTGAGTACGCAACGCTTAAAGCAATTGGCTATACACAAAACTACTTATTAGTTGTCATTCTACAAGAATCCTTGATACTAGCCTTTTTAGGTTATATGCCAGGGTTATCTTTTGCTATGTTTTTATACCAGTTAGCTAGGCAAGCCACCCTTCTGCCAATTGCTATGAATTTTGGACGTATTCTTCTAGTACTCATTTTAACTATTCTCATGTGCTTTATTTCTGGTGCAATTGCTGTACGGAAATTACGCTCTGCCGATCCTGCTGATATTTTTTAAGTTTGTCTTATCTTCTAAAACTCAGTTTAACTTTATGACAAATCGAGAACCTGTCGTCACTATTCAACATCTCAATCACTATTATGGTAAAGGGAGTTTGAAAAAACAAATTTTATTTGATATAAATATCGAAGTTTATTCAGGAGAAATTGTTATTATGACTGGACCTTCTGGGTCTGGTAAAACAACATTACTGAGCTTGATTGGTGGTTTAAGATCTGTACAAGAAGGAAGTTTGCAATTTTTAGGGAGGGAACTCTATAGAGCCAACCAGAAAAAATTAGTGAACATCCGGCGCAAAATTGGTTATATTTTTCAAGCTCACAATTTGTTAGAGTTTTTAACGGCTCGGCAAAATGTCCAGATGGCAGTAGAATTAAATGAGTATGTTTCTTCACAAGAAGCTATTTTTAAATCAGAATCTATGCTGAAAATGGTAGGTTTGGGAGATAAAGTTAATGAATACCCAGAAAATCTTTCCGGCGGACAAAAGCAAAGAATAGCGATCGCTCGCGCCTTAGTTAATCATCCTCCACTTGTACTAGCAGACGAACCTACAGCAGCTTTAGATAAACAATCAGGACGTGATGTTGTGGAATTGATGCAGCACCTTGCCAAAGAACAGGGAACTTCTATTTTGTTGGTAACTCACGATAATCGTATTTTGGATATAGCTGATCGCATCGTGGAAATGGAGGATGGTCTTTTAGCTCGTGATTCCCAAACAGCAGTTAGCACGCAGCGTAATTGATATAGCTCCGTTTTATATAGTCAAAGATAGGCAGACTACTACATACGGGTTTAAGCAACACCTATTTTATCTTTGGAGCAGAAGATAGGTGTCATTTGCCTTCTTATGCACCACCAGACATCCCCTATCCCGGACGACAATTTCTTGCAAGCAATTAAAAGAGTTTGGGATTACTTTTCTGCCAATATTAAACGCTCCGTTCACATCTGCATGAATTTTGAAACCATCTTTACTCCAACCTACTGAATATTTAATTGGCGACTAGTGCGGAAAGTCACATTCACGCCTTCATTTGATTGTTCGAGTACTAGTAGAGGAGTGGGCTTAGCCTTTTGGTCCCAATGCATATTGGCAATTCGACCTTGAATCGTCGGTTGCCAGGTATCCTCATCTTCTGTGGGACTCAGGTAAGTTTCGATACATTCAATAATCTGGCTGATAGTAGCAGAAGTTGCTTGCGTCGGTAACTTCATTAACCGAATTTGAATCCGAAACAACACTCGCTTACTATAGTTTTGTGAACTACCAGTCTCATACTCGAGATCGAAAATATCATCCACTTGCCTTCCGTTGTTACTGGCAATACCCACAACTCCTAGTTGAGCTTGATTTGGACGTAATGCTTGAGAAATTTGATCTTTGACCTTGATTTTGACTTGATTAACAATTGCAAAATGAAACACGTCCTCGGACATCCGCATTCGCAAATACTCCAGGTTAAATTCCCGTGAGTTAATCAAATCAGGATTCGTTTCCATTTTGCGGATTGTTTCCAAGGCGAGCTTAAACTTTTTCTCGATTTCCCGCGAGCGGAATTTTTCAAACTTGAGTTTTTTCTCCAGCTTTTTCATCTGGAGTTTGCCATACACAATCAAAACAATTACGAATACAGCCAGTCCTCCAGAGGTGATCACTAAGAATTGAGGTGCTTGAGGATCGCCGACTAGCACTTGTTGGGCTGTCTTTGTAGTCTTCCCTGAAGCTTGGGCAATAAACATTGAAGTTGACATACATGGTTGGCAAACAGAAATTGACTCCTGATTTTTAGGATGCCCAAATTCAGACTGCCATATTGATGTATGATGGATATTTTTGTAAGCATTCGACTATAAGCACTGAGCATTCAGCTATGAAGCGAATTTTGTCAAATCTTACAAGTTATAGACGCACGATAGGTCGAAGCTCGATTAAATTTGTATATACTTATACTTCATATTAAATAGTTATGTCTAAATACTTACCCTTGTCTCAAGTTTCATCTACACATGACTTGACAAATATTCGTCTGGTTGCTACAGACATGGATGGGACCCTAACTACAGAAGGAAAATTTACTGCCGCCTTGCTGCAAGCTTTGGAAGATTTGACAGCCCATGGCATCAAGGTACTCATCGTTACTGGACGTTCTGCTGGGTGGGTGAGTGGACTGGTGAGTTACCTGCCAGTAGCGGGGGCTATAGCAGAAAACGGCAGTTTATTTTACCCTTGTGGAAATGAGACGCCAGTCGCCTTAACACCCATTCCCGACTTAGTTCTTCATCGTCAACAATTGGCTAAAGCTTTTTTACAATTACAAAGCCAATTTCCTGACATTCAAGAATCTGCCGATAATCGCTTTCGTATTACTGACTGGACATTTGATGTAGATTCTGTAAATGCAGATGAAATACAAACAATAAGTCATCTCTGTCAGCAAGCAGGTTGGGGATTTACCTATAGCAACGTACAGTGTCACATGAAACCTCTGGGACAAGATAAAGGTATCGGGTTGTTACAGGTGTTGCGAGATTATTTTCCTCAGTACACGCCAGGAGAGATTGTGACTGTTGGGGATAGTCCTAATGATGAAAGTTTATTTGATGAGCTTTGTTTTCCGATCTCTGTAGGTGTGGCAAATGTTCGCGAGTATACAGATAGGTTACAGCACCAACCTGCTTATGTGACTACGAAGAGCGAAGGGCAAGGATTCTGTGAGTTGGCACAGTTTCTTATCCAAGGGAGCGCAGTATCTTAGAAATAAGATAAAAACAAAGGCGAATTTATACGCGCCACCAAGCGTGAAAATTCTCAAGCTTGGTATTTTATAGTTTTTATATCAATTTCCCAAGGTCAACACACTTGATAGCATATCAACAACTAACCGCTTATTTTTTAACCATTGACGACCGAGTAAAACTTCAGGTACTCCATCACCTGCATAAACAGGAACATCAAACATCTCACCATCAATTCTGACTTTGCCCGCATAAATATCAAAGTTAGATACACCTCTTGCCATCAACATACTTCGCTCACCTAAATATTCCCAATCAAATCCTTCTAAATCCTGCTTATCAATAGCTAAAAAATCAGAAAATCCCGTATCTAAAACCGCGTCAATTGGTAATTCAAATCCGTTTCTGGCAATCAGTTCAATCTCAAAAATCAACTCCTCCTCATCACCAAACCTTCCCTCAATCATATTGTCCCTGCAACTCCAGTCTCGTTAATTTTAAATACAAAAACAGGGGATGAAGGGTACTTTTGGCGAGACATTTTAATGGCAGTCATCTCATCTTTATCAACAAAATATTCTCCACTTTCAGGTTCAACTGCCATGTACCAGTTGTAGTGAGTTTGACTTAATTCGGGTTGGACTCTATCAAAAATAGGCTTACAGCGCTGGTGAAACTCATCTTGTTTTGCTTTCCATTGGGCAAATTGTTCTTCCGTCCACTGGATTTCTGGAAAAATGCGTCCTCGACGGGCAACACGGGTAGACTTAGCTTCGGTCATGATAGGACTCTTACTGATGACAATATCTATATTATGTCTCCAGGTTAGAGCAATCCTGTATTTATTAGACTAATGAAAGTCCAATTTTTTTATTACAATTGTATTGTACTAAGTCAAAAAACACGTAGGACGCTTCTAGGTAAAGTTTTCTAAGGTCCCACGAGCTCTGCTGTTTGCACTTTAGATAAATAGTAGCAGGGATTGATTGAAAGATAGAAGGGAATAATTATGCTTAGCTGTCATGATGTTGCGAAGTATTTTCTTGCTCAAACCGATGAAGACGCTGGGGATTTAATTTCTAATCTTAAGCTTCAAAAGTTGCTTTACTATGCTCAAGGGTTTCACTTGGCACTGTATGACGAACCTCTGTTTACTGAATCTGTTGAGGCTTGGACACATGGTCCTGTAGTGCCAGAACTGTATCATGCATATAAACATTATGGTTCTAGTTCGATCCCTATCCCTGATGATCTTGATTTTTCAAAATATGATGAGCGGACTCGTGAGTTATTAGATGAAGTTTACTGTGTCTATGGGCAGTTCTCTGCATGGAAATTGCGAAACATGACTCACGATGAGGAACCTTGGAAAGATGCACATGAAGGCAATATGATTATCACTCCTCAAACTATGAAGCAATACTTCAAGACTCAGCTTATAAATGAATAAGGATGAGTAGCAAGAAAAAACTTAAACAGCCACAAAAGGAAAAAGGGAAGAACTTAAGGACACCACCTGATAAAAAAGAGATACCACCAGAACAGCAACCACCTACATTTTCTCTACGTTACCTAGAAGGAGAATATTGCTTAACCAAGTGCGCTCAAGATGATCAGGCAGCATTTGCTCTCAAACTTCATAGGCTAAGTAAGTTAACTTGGAGTCAAATACAGTCTCAAGACAGACATAAACTTGGTTACGAAAGGATTTCAAGAGATGCTCTAAAAGCATCAGTTCCTAAATTTATTACTGAAGATGTAAATATTATTGCTTTTCGCTTCTCTGGGCTGAAATCGATGGTAGGCTATCGTGACGGCTCTGTATTTTATATTATCTGGCTAGATAGAAATTTTACTCTTTATGACCATACTTAATTATTGGCTAAGTAAAATTAAGAAGTGTGAATAAAAGCTATATTTTTAGGCGACTTTGTTAATATCTATCTTCATTCGCGGGTAGAGAGTATAAGCCCGATTCTACACTATCACCAAGAAGAATGTCATGGCTACTTTTAACACCCTTACTTTTGCACATATTTGCAAAATCCTGTAAACTTTCTAACCTAGCGAGAAGTTCACTTAAAGTATCGAGATACTCAGCCACAGCTATTTGGTTATACGTCCACTTTTCATCAAATTGAGAACTGTACGACATTTCAAACTCTAACTCTGCATCCTTTTTCTTTCGGCGTATTTGGTCTTTGGATAAAGAGCTATCTATAGAAGAAATATAAGCTATTCTCTCTATTCGTTCGGAATTAATATGTTCTCTAAAGCGAGGTGCAGCAAAGCGGTAAGCTGTTGCCAATTGCGATCGCTCATCAGGTATTAATGCATCTGACCACTGCTCGGCAATATTCCTAAATCTTGGAACTTCAAAGGCAAGTAACTGCTGTGCCTCATTAATCTGCCCTATTTCTAATAAAAGATAAGCTTCTGTTGCTGTTGCAACTGCCCAACCTTGAGTAGCCACATCCGCAATTAACATTGTTTGTGCCTCTAGAGCAGGTTTTGCTTGCATTGTTTGGTCAGAAAGAACTATTCTCACCCGCGATGCGACTTTAAGAGCATCTCGTGCAGGAGCATCAGGATAGCGACTTCGGTCTAAAATTTCAGATCGTAAGTCAGCCATTTCCCTAATCAAAATTGTTCTATGAAGTTCTGAAATTGCTTTGCCAATCCGTTGCTGTTCTTGTCTACTGTGTTCAACCAGTAAATGAAGATAGGCAAGCTGGCTTGATAGATTATCTAAACACTCCTCAATCTGATGAAAGCCAGCTTCCAGGGATTTTTGTACATTATCCAAAGCATTTTGAATTTGGCTTAGTTTATAGCCCATGTAGGCAAATCCAGCAATACTGACACCAAGATTCAAAACACTTGCCCCAGCTGCAATTTGGGTCAATTGTAGAACAGATAACAGTTGCTGCTGCATTTTGTCCAGCTTATGAATCGTGACACCCTGACCAACCAAGTTTGTAATTAAGGAAGCACCTCCTAAAACTGGGGATAACGGCAGAGTCATTAATTGGTTTGTTAAACCTGGCGTTTCGAGCAAATGTCGTACAATTCGACCCGTCGCAGCTTCTCGAATTACACCTCCAAATCGCTTTAGAGATCCATCCAGTAAACCTTGAATGATTGCTGAGTCCTTCACTAAGAGAGTGGTTTCAATCAACATAAAAATGCCTATCTTTTATCGACTATAAAAAAGTCTGTTTTCGTAAGCTTTGCTTGGTAGTTGGTTGGACACTTTGACCTTGCCTGAATTATTAGGGAGTCTGTGGAATGCGTCGATTCGGTCTAGTTGACTTGCATCCGACTTCAAACCGGAATCATCCTCATATAACTCAATTTGTACAAAATAAACATCATATTCAGATTCCACTTTTGATGCTGCATGTTCACTATTAAACCAGCTTTCAAATTCGGAGGAGAAATCTACTTTAGAACCCATCCACAAAGCCTGCGTGGCGCGGTACAATAAATCAGATTGATTGGTCGTAATGGGACTGTTAGTTTTTAGCGGTTGGAGAATATCTTCCCTTCCTGCATTGATAACCAAAACTAAAACTAAACTTTTTTTCGGCTGGGATGGATAAGGAAGTTGAGGGACAGAGGATTCACGTCGTTTTAAACTCTCTTCCTTTTGCGTTGATTGCTGATTTAATAAATACAATGCATAACTAACTGCAGTTATAAGGAAACCAAAAAGTATGAAAAATTTCCTATCAATAAGAT
>JAQYWO010000189.1 GCA_029379215.1 Rhizonema sp. PD37 | reverse complement strand
GAAAAGATATATTTGAGCAAGAAAGTAAGCTGGAACATGGAGGGATAGAAAAAGTTCGCACGATGATAGAGGGCTTTGACGATATCAGTCATGGCGGATTACCTAACGGTAGAACTACGTTAGTAAGTGGGACTTCTGGAACTGGGAAAACTCTATTTTCTCTGCAATTTCTTCATAGTGGTATTAGCTATTTTAATGAGCCTGGAGTCTTTGTTACCTTTGAAGAATCACCTGTTGATATTATTAAAAATGCTAATATTTTTGGTTGGAACATACAGCATTTAATTGATGAAGGCAAGTTATTTATTCTTGATGCTTCTCCAGATCCAGAAGGGCAAGATATAATTGGTAACTTTGATCTTTCAGCACTCATTGAGCGCTTGCAATACGCAATTCGTAAATACAAAGCAAAACGGGTTTCTATTGACTCAATTACAGCGATTTTTCAGCAGTATGAGGCAACAGGAGTCGTGAGGCGGGAAATTTTTCGTCTTGTAGCACGATTGAAACAATTAGATGTTACGACTATTATCACGACAGAACGTACAGAAGAATACGGTTCGGTGGCCTGTTTTGGTGTAGAAGAATTTGTATCTGATAATGTCGTGATTGTCCGCAATGTTTTGGAAGGAGAACGCCGCCGGCGCACAATGGAAATCCTGAAGTTACGTGGCACAACTCATATGAAAGGAGAGTATCCTTTCACAATTACCAATCAAGGAATCAATATTTTCCCACTGGGAGCCATGCGCTTGACTCAGCGTTCTTCTAATGTGCGAGTATCTTCTGGAGTCAAAACATTAGATGAAATGTGTGGGGGAGGATTCTTTAAAGATTCGATAATTTTGGTAACTGGAGCAACTGGTACTGGTAAGACTTTGTTAGTGAGTAAGTTTCTACAAAACGGTTGCCTTAATGGTGAACGGACAATATTATTTGCTTATGAAGAATCACGCGCCCAATTATCTCGCAATGCCACCTCTTGGGGAATTAACTTTGAGGAGTTGGAACATCTTGGATTGCTCAAAATAACTTGTACTTATCCTGAATCTACTGGGCTAGAAGATCATCTACAAATTATTAAGTCAGAAATCTCTGATTTTAAACCCTCTCGGATCGCCATTGATTCACTTTCAGCACTAGCAAGAGGAGTAAGCAATAATGCCTTCCGGCAGTTTGTTATCGGTGTGACAGGTTATGCAAAACAGGAAGAAATTACAGGTTTTTTTACCAATACAACTGAGCAGTTTATGGGAGCACAGTCAATTACAGACTCTCACATTTCTACAATTACCGACACAATTCTCATGTTGCAGTATGTAGAAATTCGTGGGGAAATGGAGCGGGCAATTAATGTGTTTAAAATGCGGGGTTCCTGGCATGATAAGGGTATCCGTGAGTATATGATTACTGACGATGGTCCCGAAATAAAAGATTCCTTCCGTAATTACGAACGAATCGTCAGTGGTGCCCCAACCCGCGTTAGTATCGATGAAAAGGCGGAACTGTCTCGTATTGTCCAAGGCTTTCAAGATAAGCAGAGTTCAGATTTCTCGAGCTAGCATCGTGATATAGTCTAGGCGTGAGAAAACGGTTTATGCCGCCTGATTTTCGTGTGAGGGGATCGGTGAAAGGACAGCAATTATTTTATAGCTTCTTACCTAGTGTAACAGTAGCGGTATTAACGACTCAACCTAGTTGGGCTAATACTGCAAAAGTCTCGGAAGTACAGCTTTTTGCCTCTCCAAATACGGAGATGTCCACCCCAAGTGGAACCTTGGCAAATCAGCTAGATACACAACTGTTTACCGCAAATAGCAATAGCTTCGGAGCCAGATTGACAACCACTGGCGCGACTGCATACGATGTGCAGTCTTGGGGTAGCAAGATCACAATGGCAGAAAAGACGAGTATGCCAATTGGACACATCATTCGGGAAAATCAAGGTGTGGTTTTCAATTTGACGCCTGCCTTAAACTCTTCCCATCAAGATGGTAATTTACTTGCTTTTAGCAATCACAAACAGAGTTACCAAGCGATCGCTCTTGCACAACCTCAGAATAAAGTCACTTTGACGAATACCGCAATTCCCTCTGTGAAAGGTAAAAGCTTACCCGATACGAATTCACAGCAGTTGATTGCGGAAAAGAAAAATCCTTCAACTCAATTGGCCACAATTTCAGATATTCCAGTTAGAAGTGCAGCAGCAAAGCTGGCGGAGGTGCAATTTTGCCCTGGAGGAAACGGAAAAACACGGACTGCCGATCTTCCTTTTGCCTCAGCCTGCTCACAACAAAATACCATTTCCGGGAATAAAGTTGCTCAGGGAAGATCTCAAAATCCAACCCCAGCTAAACCTGTAGTACCCGGAACGGCACCGACAACACCAGCCACTAGTACAACTCCAGGTCCAATACCTGCTTCTATTCCTGTATCACCAGCTACTACAGTCCCTGCAGGTACTGTACAACCGGCTCCTAGTTACCTCAATCCCAACCCAAATCCCTTACAGTTTCCGACGAAACCAAGTGAAGTGAGGATTCAAGGAACGCAGCCGATTACACTGGCACAAGCTCTAGAGCTAGCACGGCGCAATAATCGTCAGTTACAAGCGTCGTTACTGACTTTAGAACAAAATCAAGCTGCACTGCGGCAGGTTCAGGCTTCTCTACTTCCTACTGCTAATCTTCAAACGGCAATCCAGCGTGTTGGATCATCTAGTGGTGGACAATTAAACGATGGTCAATCCAACTCGCAATTCACTGGTACCGCCAGCTTAAATTATAACCTCTTTACATCTGGACAAAGGCTAGCTAATATCAGGGCGGCAGAGGAACAGGTACGCTATTATCGGTTGGATGTTGAGCGTCAGTCTGAGGATACCCGCTTGAATGTCACTACTGCTTACTACAATTTGCAGTCAGCTGATCAACAGGTACGGATTCAGCAGGCTGCTGTGACCAATGCCCAAGCGAGTTTGCGGGATACACAAGCTTTAGAACGAGCGGGTGTAGGTACCCGGTTTGAGGTGCTACAAGCTCAGGTGAATTTAGCAACCTATCAACAAAGCTTAACGAATGCTTTTGCTCAGCAGCGAATTACTCGTCGTAGCTTAGCTCAGATCTTAAGTTTGTCGCAGGCGGTTGATATTAGTGCCGCAGACCCCGTGACCCTAGCAGGTCTTTGGAACCAGTCGCTTGAACAAAGTATTGTGCTGGCTTTTCAAAATCGTCCAGAATTACAACAGCAGTTAGCGCAACGCAATATTAACGAACAGAGACGACGCAGTGCACTTGCTCAGCTTGGTCCTCAAGTGGGTTTAGTTGCTCAATACGGTATTAGTGATGTATTTAATGATACTAGGAGTGTAGATGACAATTATGCGATCGGAGTGACAGCCAACTTGCTTTTGTTCGATGGAGGCGCGTTAAGGGCCGAAGCCGATCAGTATAAAGCTGCGACTCGCACGACTGAAATTCAATTTGCCGACACACGCAACCAAATCCGCTTTCAAGTAGAACAAGCTTATTTCCAGTTGCAATCTAATTTGGAGAATGTTCAAACTGCGAATGTAGCTTTAGAACAGGCGAGAGAAGCTCTACGGTTAGCACGTTTGCGATTCCAAGCTGGTGTTGGGACTCAAACGGATGTCATTAACCAAGAAACTGCGCTTACCCAATCGGAAGGTAATCGAATCACTGCGATTATCAATTACAACCTCGCTTTAACTCAGATACAAAGATATGTCACTGCAAGGGCATTCTCACGTTAATCGTCTGAAAAGCGAACAATAATGGGTGTATACCACCTAACTTGTATCATCATAGACACGGAGATAATCTCCGTGTCTCTTTTAAATTTTACAACAGTTGACCATTGAATCTTGAGATTTTTATGTTAATATATAAAACTTTAGAATTTAATCAGATTTAAATTACTTAGAAATAATGTAAAACACATAGATAGTGATTAGATTTTATTCTGTACAACTGTTTACAGGATACTCATTAAGAAAATGCAAGTCTGAATCCTCCACTAATTGCATTTTTTATTGTGAGTTCTTCAATAAATAATGCACCGAAACAGTTCTAAGTGCTGAGTAACGAGTGTGTTCGTCAAAAGTAAAATTAATTGTACTCGGCAAAGCCAGTCGCCTCAACGAGCGGGAACCAAACCCAGGTGAGGCAGCGCTGCGGGAGGGAAACCCTCCCGCAGGCGACTGCGTTAGCGTCAGCGGTAGCGATAGCGCAGCGATCTTCTCCCAAAGGGAGACGCTGCGCGAACGACGGAGGAGCGTCGGAACGAGCGTCACCCGTTAGCGCAGCGTTAGCGAGCTTGCGAGCGTCAGGGCGCTGGCTCCTCAGCACTCCTGAAATGCACACCAGCTAACCATAGCCGAGTGTTTAATCATCGGCTATTAGAAAAATAATTTTATGACTACAGTTACACTACAAGAAATTGCACAGTTTCGCTCTCAATTGGCAGATAATTCTAAAGCGATGGAAGCACTAGATCTGATTGAGGACTGCGAGGGAGATTTGGAAGATGCGGCAATGACATTAGCCATCAAGGCAGGGCAGGAACCACAAAGAGCCAATTCAGAATGGTTGGATGCTTTAGCCAGACAGTGGCGCTCCGTTATTTGTCGCCCGGAATTCCGAGATGAGTTACTTAATGGGTCAATTAAAGGGTTGACGGAACACCTGAAAACAATATCTACATTTCCTGATACTTTGGCAACACCAGTTTTGATATATATCTTAAAGCAAGGTGCGAACAATTTTTGCGAGTTGTTGGATGGACTTTGGGAATAAGTTTAAACTCATTACTTGTAGTACTGATACCCTTTTTATAAAGCGAAGAGAAAGATACTATCCATGAATTATCTTGTTGCTGTATTACAGGATCGCATCCAAGCAGAAGCTGCGTACTTAGCTTTGGAGAAAGAGAGTATAAAAGGTACAATTTTGGGTAAGGGCTACAAAACTGCTGACGAGTTTGGCTTGATTGACCCCAACGAACAAGCAATAAAGCAAGTCAAGCTGATGGCTTCTTGGCTAGTCCCTTTCGGATTTTTTGCTGGTTTTACTTTTAGTTTCCTGACTGGTTTGGGAACTTTCGCTTGGGCTGGAGAAATTGGCAATCACATTATTGGAGGATTACTCGGTGCTGTTTCTGGTGGAATGGGTAGTGTATTTGTCGGTGGTGGCATCGGCTTAGCCACTGGGAGTGGAGACGCTTTACCCTACCGCAACCGCTTGAATGCAGGTAAATATTTAATCGTGGTTCAGGGATCTGAAAGTGTCACTCGTCAAGCTACCCGCATTTTGTATCAATTTAACCCGGAAAATATCCAAGGTTATCAGGGTACAGGTAGAAGTTAAAGAATGTCAGAAGTTCGTGAAAAACAAGATACCTGACAACTCTTACGAAGTCGGGTATCTGTGTCTTGGTTTTCACAAATTAATTAGGATTGATATAACAATAATAGATGTAGAACTGGGTTAGGGAGTATTGTCCACCCGACAAAATCTCCAGACTAATCTATAAAAATTAAAAAACGCAAGATTCGTAATTCATATTTTTGCTCATGCTGCCACGGGAAGAACTTTTAAAAGGTGTTGAAAATCGAGATAGTATAGCACGTGTTATTGACCAAGCTGAACAAGCGATCAAAACATGGGAAGTTGTTTTTACAGATTTTTTATCTCCACCAGAGTTGGCAGAAATTCAACAAGTGTTTGGTCGATTGACAGAAGTACAGTTATTAGCCTGGGGTGGATATCCGCAAGCTGAACGTCAAAGAATCGCGATCGCCCGTTCTGAACTCCCCTTAGATCAATCACTTGTCGCTCTCACTGCCTTAGATATTGCGGGAAATTTTCTGTTTGACACCGCGACTCACCGCGACTTTTTGGGCGCAATGTTGGCCACTGGTATTGTCCGTGAAAAAACGGGCGACATTATCGTTCTGGGTGAACGCGGCGCACAGGCTATTGTTGCACCTGATTTGGTGGAGTTTTTAGAAATGAATCTGAAGCAGGTGCGATCAGTTCCGGTGAAAACCCAGCAAATTGATTTCAGCGAGTTAAAGGTTCGGGAACCCAAGAAGAAAGAATTGACTACAGTGGAAGCTTCTTTACGGTTGGATGCGATCGCATCAGCTGGTTTTGGGATGTCTCGCAGCAAGATGGTGGAATTAATTGACGGTGGTGATGTCCGCCTCAACTGGAAAGACGTTTCTCAAGCGAGTTCTCACGTCAAAACGGGTGACTTAATTGCTGTTCGCGGTAAGGGACGTTTAGAAGTTGGGGAAGTTGCTGTTACTAAAAAAGACCGTTACCGAGTTCAGTTGACAAGATATATGTAAAAGGGGCGGGTTTTCGACGATACTGTGATTATGTTGATGTTTTCTGCTAAACCCGCCCCTACGTGGGGGACAACTGTTGGGGCGGGTTTTCGACGATACTGTGATCATGTTGATGTTTTCTGTTAAACCCGCCCCTACTATGCCTTAAACTGTTTTTCTAAAAAATACAGCATAGTTTTTCGCGGAATGAAGCGGGATAATTTACTTACGAAGTGAGTACTCATGCCACCAATCACAACCATTGAATCTCCTCTTTCCAAAGCTTGTAGGGATTGAGACACGACTTGATCTGAAGTTGTACTTATTCTACCTGCAAGTGCTGGTGGAAAATTCGCCGTATTAAAAAAGTTGGTATCAACTGGTCCCGGACAGACGACGAGTATGCGCACGCCTTCTTTACGATTTTCTGCCCACAGAGCTTGACTAAAACTGACGATAAAAGCTTTGCTAGCAGCATAAACAGAAAGGTAAGGCATCGGCTGAAATGCAGTGAGAGACGAGACATTGATAATGCTGCCAGAACAACGCTGCTTCATTTCTGGTAAAAATTTATGAGTCAAATCCACCAATGCCAGAATGTTCAATTGCACTATCTTGACTTGCCGTTCTCCATCTCGTTCGGCGAAGTCACCGTAGTCACCAAAACCCGCATTGTTAATTAAAAAATCAACTGTTAATTTTTTGGCTTTGATGGTGTCATAGACCGTTTGAGTCGCAGTAGGTTTTGTCAGGTCTTCAACGAGAACGTCTACTTTAATTTTATGTTGCTCTTGTAGTTTTTCCGCAAGTTGGTTTAATTTCTCTTCTGAACGAGAGACGAGAACAAGATTTATATTACGTGCAGCCAGTTGCTCAGCAAAGGCTTTACCAATACCACTAGAAGCACCAGTTATTAAAGCAGTTGACATCCGATTTCTATAACTATTTATTATCACCCTACAGATATTAACAATACTTCTGGGAAGTTTTACCCGCCCAAAGTCATATCCCGCAAAGGGCAATCAGACTTCTCCGTATGGTATGTATTTTTTGTTAACAAGTGGGAAAAATAAAAACATAAATGACCAATTGTTTTTATGTCCCGTCTTAACAACCACGCTTTTAAAATATTACATACAGAAGTTAACAACTGTTGCAGTAATGATTCTATAAGCAAAGCAGAGCAGGAAATTGTGATGAAGCGCTTACAAAAACTGAGCCAGGAACGAGGTTCTCCTGCAACTTTAGATGAACTGCGTGATCTAGTTATAGACGTATTTCCACAATTTAATGAAAATGCACTCAAGCAGGCTGCACAATATAATCAACCACCTCGTATATTCCGCAAAATTAAATGGGCAGCGATACTTTTGACAAGTGCAACTGGGGTGCTTTGGATTGTGAATTTACCATTACCAATGATTCGTCTACCGATTGCTAAAACAGCCCCAATCTTACTCTTACCCTCATTCATAAGTATGGATTATCATTATCGAGGAATAATGAGTTCCCTTGAGCAAGCAGATCAACTCGTTAATCATGCTACTAGTTCTTTTGATATTGAGCAGGGTGGTAAGCGAGTCAAAGAAGCACAGAAACATTTGGATTATTTACCAGTTTGGTTTTTGGGTTACTATCCTCAAACTTACTGTAGCTTTTTTGGTTGTACGTGGAAGTTTACTCTAGATGAGTTTGAAGGGGCTCGGCGGCGAGTGGCGCGGTTGGATGCGATTGTATTCCAAGAAAAAAATGCTTTTGCAACGTTGACTCAAGGGGAACAGGCGCTAAACATAGCCAAGCAGCAGTACGAACAAACAAACGGACAGGAAAAACAGAAGGCGATCGCCTCAATCCAATCGGCGATTGATACTTTGGAGCAAATTCCGAGAGAAACACTAGCACAGAAGATGGCACAAACCAAACTTGCAGGCTATAAACGTGATTTTGAGAAAGTGAAGAGTGGTGTTGCAAGTAGTAACCAAACTAGCACACTGATTGAAGCAGCAAAGCTATTCGCTTTACAAGCTTCCCAAGCATCGCAAGATCCACCTCATCCAGCAGAAACGTGGCAACGAATTGAAACCCTGTGGGGACAAGCAATTGAGCGGTTGCAAAATATTAAAGTTACGGAGCCTAATTATCTGGACGCGCAAAAGTTACTGGCGACATATCAAACTAATATAGGAATCATACAAACTCGACGTCAAGCTGAAAGCGAGTCACAAGAAATTCTGAAACAGGCTAATCGGCAAATCCAAAATTTGATTGCTTCTCCTCCCTCTAAATCCAACCAGTTGAAAGGTGAGATCCAGGGAATTATTAATCAGCTCAGAACTGTCAAACCGGGCACAACTGCCTACGCAGAAGCGCAACAACTGCTGTTATCTGCACAGAAAAAGTTGAAATAAGGTGACAACTGTGGCGATAGGGCTCATATCTGCCTTCTCTTTTCACAGAACACAGACGCTGCTTGTCACGCTTGCTTGCCAGTCGAGGTAAGCCAACGGCATCGTATAAACATTGATATAAAAAAAGGCGACAAATATTTGGTGTGTATATTCTCCCTATAAGTCTAATTCCTGCTGTTTCTGGATTGTCCGCAGGTTGGTAAACATAGGAGAAATACAAATTTATTGAAAGATTTGCTTTTTCCAATAAATGTATGCTATAGTTAATCCGCTAAGGACGTATAGCTCAGTTGGTTAGAGCGCTACGTTGACATCGTAGAGGTCACTGGTTCGAATCCAGTTACGTCCATGAAAGCATAACTTCGCCCACATTCTTCCGTGGGCGATATGTATTTAAATTTTAAATCGGTATTATTTAGTACACTGTGTTTAGACTTCTATAGTTTTGGTTTTTGCTCTGCTTTAGCTTAAATCGAACTATGAACTCGCTCTGGCATATTGTCCAACTTGGGTAGAACAATACATGCAGCACAGTAAGTTTGATCGCTCGCAATAATTTCTTTCGCCAAGAATCTGTCTATAATATTCCCCTAATTCTGATTTTCCAAACTGATTTGGTGCAGTTAGCATTGATGGTATAAAGCAATACGGTTCATTAAGCCTCAAAGTCAGGTGAAGTACAATAATTTTCAGGGTAACTGAGATTTAAGACTAGATCGGTTCTCGTTTTAGTCACATACAAAAAGCCCTCACCCCCAGCCCCTCTCCCAAGTTTGGGAGAGGGGTGCCCGTTAGGGCTCTCTTGAGGGCGATAGTGTATGGGATGACTGAGAACCGCTATAAATCTCCACCAAAGTCCATAACATCAGGCTTAATCATTCTATCTACGCCAAAGCCAGTTCTGGTAAATGGAGAAGGGTATCCTGATAAATTTGCGATCGCCTGACAGATTTATGCTAAAGTAAAAGTCAAAAACGTAAGAAGCTATTCGCATTACCTCTAAAATACTACACTTGACAGGATTTATTCCTCAAGTTCTCTGAACATATATAGTTACCCTGCTACTTGCTCGCGTCTCAAGTTCCACTTGGGGTAAGCCCGAACGCAATCCATTGAGATATTTAATGGGTATGGCAAGAGTGGAATTAAATTAAGTTGGCTGATTAGATTTTGGGAGCTTGAAAAATAAAATGACAGCACCTCAACCAACGGTTTTTGCAAACTCTCATCTTTACGACAAAGATTTTTATCTGTGGATAGAGACGACGGCTAAACAGTTAAAAGAAGGGAGATTTACTGAAGTTGATTTAGCAAATCTCATTGAAGAAATCGAAAGCATGGGAAGAAGTGAAAAAAGAGCGTTAGAAAGCAATTTAGTCGTTTTATTAATACATCTACTAAAATACAAATATCAATCAGAAAAACGTACTAACAGTTGGCTTTCTACTATCTTTGAACATCGCCGCAGAATAAATAAAAATTTGCAAGATAGCCAAAGTTTAAAAAACTACTTTGCTGAACAGTTCATGGAATGTTATCAAGATGCACGTCAGTTAGCGGCTTTAGAAACTGGGCTAAATCTTGAGACTTTTCCTGTAGAGTCTTTTTTGACTGTGGATGAATGTTTGAATCAAGAGTTTTTACCTGATTAATTTAATGAGTGCTATTTTCTGTACTTCTATCCTGATATTAAAGTCCGTGGGTAACCTCCTGTTGCTTCCCTACTCCCCAATTCTTCTATTTTTGAGAACGGCAACATACCTTCCTTGAAATGCTACAGCTAATGCTCCTGCTTCCCATACCTCGGAGTATAGTTCTAGCCTTGCTTTTCCTCTCTTGCTCAAAATATTGACAAAATGGGAGATTTGTGATGGTTCAGGGAGGTAACACCTAGCTGAAAAATCTGTAGTTACTGGTTTGACATAGGAAATACGACTATCTTGGATAACAATGTTTGCTGAGTAATTAGTAAGTTTGTAGTTGCGCTGAGAGCGCCCCAGATATGAGCGCTCTCAGCGCAACTACGAGCCTGAATAATTCTCCGTGCGTAGCTCGCGATACAGGCGCAGCACATAAGCACCAGCTGGAGTTGCTTGAAATTGCTTAATGTCAGATACCATTTTTGTTGGCAATGTCTCCACAGGCTTCTTCATTGGGTGTTCTGGAGGTGATACAGTCCCAGCAGCGAGTGCCGCAAAAGTCAAGTCAGCAGCAGAAAATTGATCTCCAACTAAGTAGTTCCGTCCATCAGCTAGCAATTCACTGACTTTCTCAAAAATGCTTTGAATTTGTTCGTAAGCTTGTGCTGCAGACTCCGGGTTTATGTTGAATTTTTGGCGTGCAAGTTTTTGCATAAATGGGAAAACAACTGGAAATAATGCCTGTTCGACAAAGGGGACATTGTGACACCAATTTCTTCGCATCAACTTTTGATCGTTCATGACGCCGAAGTAACCCCAAAGACGTATAGCAGGGCCAAGCCGCTCGTCAAATAAATTTTCTAGTTCTTCTACTTGTCGGCGCAATTCAGGGTTAGTAGGGTATAGCTTGGCGTTGACTGGAGCAATTTTATCCAGGTATTTCAAAATCTCAGTTGAGTCAGTAAAGACCTCTTCTTTAGTCACAAGAACTGGAGTTGTTTTTCCGCCCACACGATTTGTTGCCATTAAATGAAATGGTGGCATGTGCGGCTCTTCCACATAAGGAACTTGCAGTTTTGTCAATGCCCATCGTGCCTTTTCGCAAAAATGACTGATAGGAATAGTAATCAAGCGAAATTGTTGTTCTTGGGCAGGAGAAAAGTGATTCATGTTACTTAGTAGGATGCCATTAAATCGGTTTACGAAACACTCATGAAGCTTGGTTCCTGAATAAGGGCGATGCCTGTGGCGGGCTGCGCCTACGCACGCTTATGGTGAGAGTACTGTTGAGGATTGCGTTGCCAAAAAGACATCTGGTGAAAATTAATTATGTGTTCGTTGAAACCCTTGGTAGGGGCGTTAGCGTAGCGTTAGCGCCCCTACATCATTTCTGGAGATGTCTAAAGGGAAACCGCAGAGCGTTCATTGAAAATAATCTCTGCTAGAGTTGATGGTACGCGCTTCACAAGGCAATTTAAAAGCTGACTACAGTGGCTGCTCCCTTTGGTGCTGTGTCAACAATTGCTAAAATTTTAGGGATTAGGACTTGAATATCTGCTAATCGATTCGAGGGTGCTTGCAACACCACAACAGCTAAATCTAGAATCGCCAAGTTTTGCTGAAAAGGCAAATTTCGATCCACCGTAATCAACACATCAAACTCATTTTCAGCTAAACGTAAGAGTTCTCCATCCTTGATGCTAGCCCAACCCATCTGTGGCACAGTTTTCACTATATGCCCAGATAATTGCCTTGCCAGTCTCCGGTCAATACACTCGTCAATCAAAATATTCACACTCTAGCCAGCTCGAGAATCTGCGCTTGTGCAGCTTCCAAAAAAGCAATCACCTGTTCTCTCTTGACTGTTGGAAACCCTTCTAAAAAATCATCAATAGACTCCCCCGCTTTCAAATAATCCAGCAGGGTTTGCACTGGCACCCGTGTTCCGGCAAAGACTGGCGTACCACTTATTACATCTGGTGATGCAGTAATGATTTGTTGAGTCTTCATCTTTTTCCTTCAGTATTGCTATGCTATACGTATTTTAGAGGATGCTCACTGCTGATAGATCGTCTATCTCCCGCCCATTTATGGCGATCGCCGATCTACCCCTTCAATCAGAAGCTAACATACAACGTACAGTAGTTAGGACTGAATATTTTGGGTAGTGTAGAGACGACATGATTGAAGCGTTTATACATGGGTTGAGGGTTGCATGATTGCTCCTGACTATTTCAAAATAAAACATAGTATGCCTAATCCCAATCTGTGCTTCCAACAAAAATGGTTGCCCCACTCTCTAGTTGAGTGTCGGCAGAAGCGTTGACGATCGCACGGGCGAAGTCTTCGACGGTGGGGAGAAAACCTGCATGTTCACGGCGGGACTCTATCATACCGGGATTATGGCGCTCCATCAGCTTAGGAGTGATGGTGCCTTCAATCATGTCGCCACTAACCACCACCAGTTTAATACCTTTCGTTGTCAGTTCAGGTATACGAGATCTCAAAGCCTCTTCACCAGCTTTTTTACTTTGTGCCACAGGTTCGTAGACTGGATAAACTGGCTTGTTACCGTAGAAGTGAGCTAAGTGACTAGTGACAAAAACGATGCGTCCACCGACTGGCATCAGCGGCAAGGCAAGTTCGACAGCACGTACTTGGGCAGTGTGGTTGAGTTGCGTAGCATAGTCGGCAGCTTGATCTTTTTCCATTCCACCACTGGCATTGAGAATTAGGAGATCCAAGCGAGAAAACTGCTCCTTTACAAGCTTAATCATTTCTCTCATTTCGTGATCATTTGTGAGATCAGCTTGAGCAAGTAGGGCGTGGCAACCGTTAGCACGTATGGCGTTGGCGACTTCAAGAGCGCGTGAATTCTTGCTTTTGAAGTTGATGATGACGTTAGCCCCACCAAGAGCCAACATCTGCGCTACGCTTGCACCTACGCCTCGCGATGCTCCTGTTACTAATGCTACTTGACCCTGAAAATTGCTCATCGTTTTACTTGAACATATTAAGTGTTTTCAGACCAGTCGGTCTTTTTTTCTGCAAACGAAGTTGTCGGAAGTTTATTTGCTTTACTTGGTTTTAAGGGAGTTTGTTGTTAGCGAAGCGCTCGAATTTAAGCACTAAAGTGCTTACTACGATTACTACATCCGCAATTCGCTTTCTAGATGATTATTTAAGTGATTGATCACTGTTTTTAGATGAATTGAGTCTCCATAAAGTTTGCTCATCATCACTGCTCCCTCAAGTGAGGAAATAATGATGGTTGCTACTTCATCAGCATCTACAGTTGGACAAACTTCTCTTTTTTCTATTCCTTTAGTTATCACTCGACAAATCATGTCCCGCCAAGAATCCATCGCTTGTTGGGCGCTTTTCCTTAAAGCCGGATGTGTATCATCACTCTCAACAGCAGTATTTAGTAGTGGACATCCTCCTTTGATTAGGAGAGTATCTGGATGATCTAGATAAATGCGAAATACATTAACGATCGCCTGCAAACGCTCAACTGCATGACGTTTGCTTCGCAACGCGGCTCGATGGTATCGGCTGATTTGAGCGATCGCAAAGTCGAAAGCTTGTAGTGCTAACTCATCTTTACTTTTGAAATGATTGTAAATACCTCCTTTTTGCAATCCCGTCACACGCATGATGTCTGAGATAGACGAACCAGCATATCCCTGTTGGTTAAACAGTTCTGCTGCAGAAAGGAGAATTTTTTCTTTTGTTTCTTCGCCTTTGGACATTGAGAGTGTTTCAGACCGATTGGTCTTTAACAGTTTAACTGGATGAGTGGTTTGCCGTCAAGCGCTTTGCTGAGGAATTGTATAATAAATAATCACGATTGCTCCCACAAAAATTATGTTTTCGATTATGCTTGTTGTCAAGTTCTAAGTAATATTACTGATTGACGAAACTGCGAAAAGCTTAAGCAAAGAACTGATGTATCTAAGCGGTTCAATTTCTGGATTATCAGGACGTAACTGTGCGAGGTATTTTTACATTCTCAGCAAGCATTGGTGCAGATATTGAAAGAAGCTAAAGATTGGTTCATCTACTATTGCATTACTTCAATGACTATGTCCTTTGTCATTGGCAATTTGACAATCTTCTAATACGAATAACGGGCAAGGAGTGAGAACTCTTCAAAACGTCATACTCATTGCCGATGTCAAAGAAGACTAAAAATTGATGTAATAAAGATGCTGTTGCCAATGTATAGAGTAATGACAGAAAGGGTTTTGATTCTTGGAGGTCGGGGGCGGATCGGCAGTAGCGTTGCCCATGATCTTGTCACCCATACACAGGCGCAAATAACCATTACTGGGCGTACCCCAGAGAGCGGAACAGCTCAGTCGCGACTCTCGTTTTTAGTGTTGGACTTAGCAAATGCTGACAAACTCCGCGAGGCGATCGCCCAAGCCAACTTAGTCATTCACTGTGCTGGGCCGTTTCACTACAGAGACGCCAATGTTCTCAAAACCTGCATCGAAGAAGGTGTCAATTATTTGGATGTTAGCGATCACCGTTCTTTTACCAGTAAGGCTCTCATTTATCGTGATGCTGCAACGACAGCTGGTGTCACAGCCATTGTTAACACTGGTATATTTCCTGGCATCTCTAACAGCATGGTACGTCAGGGCGTTGAGCAATTTGATGTCCCAGAAAAAGTTCATTTAAGTTATTTGGTTTCTGGCTCTGGCGGTGCTGGTGTCACTGTAATGCGAACAACCTTTCTGGGATTGCAATATCCTTTTGAAGCTTGGATAGATGGTAAGTGGCAGGTTGTGTTGCCCTACAGCCAACGAGAGACTCTTGAATTTCCCCAACCTTACGGACAAACTGGAGTTTACTGGTTTGATATGCCAGAAACCTTCACACTGCCTGAGGCTTTTCCAGAACTTAAAACCGTAATCACTAAGTTTGGTTCGGTTCCCGATTTTTACAACCACTTAACTTGGATAGCTGCCCACGTTTTTCCTAAGTGGTTGATGCAGCAGCGAAGTGCTATTGAATTTTTGGCTCATGTCAGTCATTTTATGACTGATGTCACCAATCGCTTCAGTGGTATAGGAGTAGCAGTTCGCTCAGAAATTTCCGGGCAAAAAGACGGTCGACAAGCCGTTTATTGCTCCACTTTAGTACATGAGAATACGGCAGTGGCTTCTGGCTGTGGCACTGGTAGCATTGCCCAATTATTGCTAGAAGGCAAATTTAAGAAACCCGGAGTTTGGACTGTTGAACAAGCACTGCCGACAGACTTATTTGAACAGGCAATCCAAAGCCGAGGTATGAAGATTAATCACAATTGGTTGTAGTCGTCAAATTTCTGTATACTCTGGCATAAGGCAGCATTTTACTCAAACACGCAGATAGCATTTATGTGCGTGTTTGTGTTGTGTCAGTTTTTTTTACATCTGACAAAAGCTGATCAAACGAAGTAAAGAGGGTATTTCCATGCGACTCATTTTATCAAATATAAAACAAGCATTTTCCCAAACCATTTTTGTTTTAGGTTTGATGCTTTTCATCAGCCTAATGAGTTTATGTTTGGCTCAACAGCCCAGCTATGCTGTGTCAGTAGCCACTAACCAACTCACACCAGGTGAAAAACTTGACCGTGCTTTTGACTTAAACGAAGCGGCTGGGCTGACAGAACAAGACCGAGTGGATGCTTATGAACAAGCAATAAGAGAAGGTGACAGCCCTCAAAGTATGGAGAAGGCTTACGAATACGAAGAAAAAGTTGAAGAAAGCAAGCATTCTAAGCCAAATATCTTTGAACAGGCTAAAGAAGCGCTTCAAGGTAAAAACTAAGTAAGTCAGCACAAAAGAATTGCTTTACAGTTCGTAGTTGCGCTTTAGCGCTGCACAACTACGAACCTAAAACAAGATTGACAACTATTATTATAT
>JAQYWO010000188.1 GCA_029379215.1 Rhizonema sp. PD37 | reverse complement strand
CCAAAGCAATGAGTGGCGATCGCGATAAGTGTATTGATGCTGGTGCTTCTGATTACATTGCTAAACCTGTAAATAATGAACAGTTGCTTTCACTGTTACGTGTTTGGTTATATAGCTAGTTTTATATCCTATGATAGAGGTGATGGGTATTATTTTTAGTATTTGGATAGATGCAGATTTTAACTATTAAAAGTTATAAAAAATAACATTTAACCATTACTCATAAAAGATAATAAAGATTACTTTATATTTCTTTTTAAAAAGTGTTGGATAGTTTTAACGCCGGGTCAAAACTGATTTTATGAGTAGTGATCAACTTGAAGATATCGAAATTCAATTACTATTGGAAGGCGTCTACCGTTACTACGGATTTGACTTCAGAAATTATGCTCCTGCTTCACTTAAGCGTCGGATCTGGAATGCAATTCGTTTAGAGCGTTTAACCACTGTCTCTGGATTGCAAGAAAAAGTCCTTCATGATCATACTTTTATGGAGCGATTTATATTCAATCTTTCCGTGAACGTCACATCTATGTTTCGAGATCCAAGTTTTTTTCTGGCATTTAGAAACAAAGTAGTACCGATCCTAAGAACTTACCCTTTTATTCGGATTTGGCATGCCGGATGTTCTACTGGTGAAGAAGTCTATTCTATGGCAATTCTGCTAAAAGAAGAAGGACTTTATGAGCGTTCTCGGTTATATGCCACTGATATTAATGAAACTGTCTTAAAAAAAGCAAAAACTGGAATTTTTTCCATAGAATTGATGCAAGAATATACGAACAATTATCTACGTTCAGGTGGGAATAAATCATTTTCCGAATATTATACTGCGGCCTATGATAATGCAATATTTTCTCCAGCACTTAAGGAAAATATCGTATTTTCATTACACAATTTAGCAACAGATAGTTCATTTAATGAATTTCATGTTATATTATGTCGTAATGTATTAATTTATTTTAATAAGTTATTACAGCAACGAGTTCACAATCTTTTTTACGAAAGTATTGTGAGACTTGGAGTTCTGGGTGTAGGACGTCAAGAAACAATAAAATTTACACCTCATGAAAAAGACTATGAAGAGTTAGAAAGTAGTGTAAAGCTTTATCGAAGAATTAGATAATAATTCACCGTTAGCCAATTCATAATTAAAGTTGTAACGACTGAATGCAAGACGTTTATGGCATTTCAACTCATTGTTATCGGTACATCTTTTGGTGGATTACACGCTCTCCAAATTTTACTACCTGGTTTACCGAAAAGCTTTCCAGTACCTGTAGCAATAGTCCAACACCGCCACAAAACTTCTGATGACAGTTTAAGTTTGTTATTGCAGCGTTACAGTAATTTGATAGTAAAAGAAGTGCAAGACAAAGAAGAAATTTTACCAGGATGTGTATATTTAGCTCCAGCAGATTATCACTTACTGGTAGAAACTAAAGATGAAACAGCTTCCTACTCTTACTTTACTTTATCTACCGATGCTCCTGTCATTTATGCACGACCATCGATTGATGTCCTATTTGAAACGACAGCCGATGGTTATGCTGACAAAGCGATCGCCGTCATCTTGACAGGAGCTAATCATGATGGTGCTCAAGGTTTAACGAGAATCAAAGCACGCGGTGGCAAAACAGTAGTAGAAGAACCCTCTACAGCCACTTGTGCAACAATGCCCAAAGCCGCTATAGCGACTGGAGCCGTAGACAAAATTCTGCATTTACAGGATATTGCCCCTTTTTTAGTGAAAATTTGCTCATAACTCACATCTTGCACCTGGAAATATGAATGTACTTTGATTACTCAGTACTAAACTGTAACCTTTTATTTAGGGGTCAAACCCAATAAAAATTAGGTAGCCTTATCGCGGATCTTTTTGCGTTGCCTGGGTTTATACGGAGAGGTGCAAGATCTGAGATAACCGAATGATGAAGGGAAGGGCAGAGAGAAATAGGTATAAATAATTATCTGGTCGAAAGGGGTAGGAAATAGACCATTCGCCTCTTTCTTTAGGTAGAAAATGAATAGTTCTCATCCATCTATTACATCACCTAGCATCATGTACGACATGTAAGATTTACACTCTTTACGTGCAAGTAGCAGACGCTCTTCATGCTGATAGGTGAATGTTGACAATGAGGAAATGGCGAATCACCTAATAATAGCTAAATCTATAACTTAAGATAGTGGGAGAAAATCAACCCCAAACGGCACAGTCAAAAGGAAGACTTTAAAACGCCTTCGTCTCTTCCTGAAAGCATATAAATAAAATGTCATTTGAATCAAAAGTTAACATCCTACTGGTTGATGATTATCCGGAAAATTTACTCGCACTAGAGGCAATTTTAGAAAGCCTTGGTCAAAATTTAGTGCGGGCTACATCTGGTGCAGAAGCGTTGCGCTGTTTGCTTAATCAAGATTTTGCAGTAATTCTGCTGGATGTGCAAATGCCAGACATGGATGGCTTTGAGACAGCAACATTTATTCGACAACGAGAGCAATCACGTCATACACCAATTATTTTTCTGACAGCGTTTAGCAGTAGCGATAATATGGTGTTTAAAGGGTATTCTCTTGGCGCAGTGGACTATCTATTCAAGCCAATTGAGCCGGAAATATTAAAATATAAAGTTGCTGCGTTTGTTGATTTGTTTCAGAAAACTGCTGAGGTGAAGCGACAAGCAGTACAGTTGGCAGCGATGAACGCTGAACTTGAAAAACGCGAAGAGATGTTTCGCTCTTTAAGTGCCTGCTCACCTGTGGGAATTTTTTTAACAGATACAGAAGGTATATGTACTTATACCAATCCCCGTTACCAGGCTATTTGTGGCGTGACATTAAAGGAAAGTTTAGGCAACAACTGGACGCAAAAAATTAATTCCGAAGACCAAGAACAGATAAGTCGCGAGTGGTATAGTGCATTTAGAGAAGGTCAGGAATACAAAGGTGAATTTCGGATCGTCTCTCAAGAAGGACTTGAGCGCTGGGTTTCCGTGTCATGTTCACCAATGTTAGAGCAACATCAAGTGACTGGTTATGTCGGCACACTGGAAGATATTACAAAGCGCAAACAAGCAGAAGAAGAACACATTAAGTTGATTTGCGAGCAAACAGCCAGACAAGAAGCGGAAACAGCAAATCGCCTGAAAGATGAGTTCTTAGCAACCCTTTCCCATGAACTTCGGACACCTTTAACTTCTATACTGGGCTGGGCTAAACTACTGCGTCAGCGAAAATTTGATGAAAAAGCCACAAGCAATGCTTTGGAAACAATTGAACGCAATGCGACTTTGCAGGCTAAATTAATCGAGGATATCTTAGATGTCTCACGTATTATGCGTGGGAAACTCCATTTAAATCTCTGCCCAGTTAACTTAGTATCTGTCATTTCAACAGTTGTTGATTCTGTACAGCTGCAAACTGAGGCTAAAAATATTCAACTCGAGTATATTATTGAACCAATAGCAGTCGAGGAGATAGAGAATACCTCGTTCTCTAGTTCCTCTGCTTTCGTTCTCTCTTCCCCTTTTGTTGTCTCAGGAGATATCAACCGCTTACAGCAAATTGTCTCAAATATAGTCAGTAATGCGATTAAGTTTACTTCCAGTGGCGGACGGATTGAAGTACGACTATCAGTATTAGAAGAGAATTTAGAAATACAAGGAAAAGGAGAGGTAGCGGCTAACTCCATGTATCCCACAGTCTCTTATGTCCATATGACTTTTAGTGACACAGGTAACGGGATCAGCCCAGATTTTCTTCCCTATATTTTTGAGCGCTTTCGTCAAGCTGATGGCAGTATCACCAGAAACCAAGGTGGATTGGGGCTAGGGCTGGCGATCGTTCGTCATTTAGTCGAATTGCATCGCGGCAGTGTTTGGGCAGAAAGTCCTGGATTATCACAAGGAGCAACTTTTACTGTCAAGCTGCCGCTTTTAAAAGCAAGGGCGAGTGAAAATGGTAAAGGGTTATCTCGGAATCAGGCGGAGAGCGCAAGTAGAAGTAAGTCAGGAGTCATGAATGAAGGTAGTTCGTAGTAAAACCCCATGAATAAATTTAGGGGTTGTCACTAACTTCAGACTACTAAATCTGGAAAGACTTCTTGCACGGCAGAATGAACCAAGCGATGATTTTGCACATTCAAACCTTTAGCTAGTGCAGGATTCATCATCAGTGCTTCCACATCTAAGTTGGCTAACTGTACTACATATGGTAAAGTACTGTTGTTAAGCGCTTGAGTAGAAGTCCAAGGTACTGCCCCTGGCATATTAGGAACTCCATAATGCACCACCCCCTCTTCAACGTACACTGGGTTAGTGTGAGATGTAGCATGCAATGTTTCTATACAGCCACCTTGGTCAACCGCAACATCTACTATGACTGAACCAGGGCGCATTTGTTTAACTAAATCGCGTGAAACAAGGATGGGTGCTCTACGCCCAGGAATTAAAACTGCACCAATAAGTAAATCAGCCTCTTTAACAGTGGTTTCAATATGAGTGGAGTTACTGTAGAGTAGTTCGACTCTGGAGCCAAATAAAGTTTCCAGATAGGATAAGCGTTCAACATTAACATCTAAAATATGTACAGAAGCTCCCATACCTACAGCTATCTTCGCGGCTTCTGTGCCAACAACACCACCGCCTAAAATCACGACTTTACCAGGTTTAACTCCAGGGACACCACCTAAAAGAACTCCTCTACCACCCGAAGAACTTTCTAAGAACCTCGCACCAAATTGTACTGACAAGCGACCAGCAATAATGCTCATGGGTGTGAGCAAGGGTAATTTGTTATTGCCTGATTGTTCTACCGTTTCGTAGGCGATCGCCGTTACGCCACAATCAATTAAATGCTCGGTCAATTTCCGATCAGCTGCTAGATGCAGATAAGTGAACAACATCTGTCCCTTCTGCAAAAATTGATACTCTGTACTCAAAGGCTCTTTAACTTTGACAACTAACTCTTGATTCCATGCAACTTCTGGAGTGAAGACAATCTCCGCACCAGCATTTTTATAGTCATCGTCAGTGAATCCTGCACCGTCACCCGCCTGAGTCTCGACAAAGATGGCATGACCGTTTTCTTTAAGTACCCTTACACTAGTTGGACTTAACCCAACTCGAAACTCCCGATCCTTTGTTTCTTTAGGAACGCCAATTTTCATTTATTGCCTCTAAATTCACTTTGCTTAGCTTTAGTTTGTCAGTATAATCTCTTATATTTTGAATCAAAAACTACGAATTTGCCTGATTTTTCCAGGAAGGGCAATGAGGAGTTGGGTAAACGATCCCAATGTCTTCTCTTCTTTCATATTCCAGCAGACTTGACGAACACTAGATTCTTTCTAAAATGAATGAAGAATCGTAAATTAATGTAAATAGTGGTAATAATACTTAAGCATCTTTAAAATATAACGTTTATTCGCCAAGAGGTTTTTGCTAATGAAGACACAACCACAGCCAAGCGTTACCCCTAAGCTAGAGGAGCCAAAATTTGGGTTCAATGAATATGCAGAGCGTTTGAATGGTCGAGCTGCTATGATTGGCTTTGCTTTAATGGTGGTGATTGAATACCTCACTGACCAAGGAGTCATATCATGGCTGGGTTTGCAATAGAGTAACAAAGGTGTTGACTGTTAAGTGTTTTACTTAAGATATACAGTCAACACTCATAGGCAAAATTATTTGAGAAACAAAGTTGTTGTCACACTAAGCGTTGACGCATAGTAAAGAAATTATAATATAATTAGCACTTATTGGTATACCCTAATTGCAGGTAAGGTATTCTCAATAAAATTATATAAAAGTTGTACAGGAATAAGCTAAAGCTGTGATGAATATTATATTGCCTCGTTTTATAAAGTCTTCCTATCGAAAAGAACCATTAATTACTCTATTGATCACAATGGGAGTCGTAGATGCATTGATTGGTGGTTTAAATGATAGCTGGTCTTTGTTTGGTTTTGGCGTGTGTGCAGCAGGGTTAACCCTTTCCTACAAGTGGTGGCGAGTGCTTCAGCGTCGGCCGTTTCCTGAAGAACCTGTCATACAACATTACTTGCCGTCTCGCTCATCAAATTCGGCTTTACCAACATTGAACAGTTATAAGAAAAACTCTCCAAAAACCTAATTTAATGATGACGTGACTTCGTTATTGAGTGGGAGAGGAGGAGAGTTGGAATGGCAAGGGGGTAATATAATCAAAACTTATGAATTGGCTAAAGAAATTCTTGAACTCCAGTGCCGGAAAGCTATTTATACTAATGAGTTGTACAGTTCCGGTGGCAGTCGCTCCGACGATTTTGATTCCATCGGCAGTTACGGCAGAGATCCAATTTACACCAAATCCTGCATCTTCAGGAAGTATAAACCCCCTGCTCGTTTATATCTTCACAGAACATACGGGCACAGTTAAGTCTCTAGCCTTTAGTCCAGATAGCAAAATTCTGGCAAGTGGTGGTTCCCAGAACGATGGGATCATTCGCTTGTGGAATATGAATACTGGTAAAAGGGCAGCAATTTTTCGCAAAGCGCAGAAAACAGCAGTGGAATCCTTACTGATTTCACCAGACTCTCAAACTTTAGCCAGTTGTAGTGATGATCACACTATTAACATTTGGAATTGGAATCTAAAAAATAAGAAGTATATATTTACACGCTCTTTTGTTGGACATACAAGCAATGTACTATCTTTAGCCATAACTCCCGATAGTAAAATACTCGTTAGCGGAGCACAAGACGGTATTCGCTTGTGGGATATGGTACAACAGCGCCCACTTGCTACCTTAGTACGCTTTGATAACATTGATGCAGTAGCAATTAGTCCTGATGGTCAGCTCCTGGCAAGTGGTGATAATAAAGGCTTAATGAAACTATGGGACTTAAGGAGTGGCAAATTAATCCGTACAGTTTCAGCACATTCTGACATTGTGAGTGCCGTAGCCTTTACTCCAGATGGAAACACCTTAGTTAGTTCTAGCCGCGATCACACAATTAAACTTTGGAATGTCAATACAGGAGAACTTCTACGCACTTTGCAAGAAAACAATTGGGTGAACGCTATTGCTATTAATCCAAGTGGACAGATAATTGCTAGTGGGGGTAAAGATGGAGTGAAACTATGGAATTTGACGACAGGAGAGCTAATAGATACACTTTACGCACATTCTGACTGGATTAGTGCGATCGCATTTAGTCCAGATGGGAAACTGCTTGCAGCTGGCGGATTTGATACACGAATTAACATTTGGCGACTTTGATCAGCTATTGACCAGCCCTTCGGGTAAGGCAGCTATGAGTCACGGGCAGTAGGTAAAAGAAAATAAGTAATATTTTATACGCATTTTGACTCTGTTCTCTGTCAAAGCCGCCACAAACTTGGTCCAAGCCCTCACTATACCGCAAATTGGTGGTCCTCAATCAATGAGGGTTAAAGCTATTATTGTATTTTATTATACCTTATGTATAGCTGCCTCCAGCATAGCTGCCTTTCTTTGTGACTGTTAGCTATGAGCAACAAACGTGTTTTGGAACACGAATGATTTAGGATTGCTATAGCAGTCCTAAATAAGAGTGTGAGAATTTGAGTTTGCCACCGAACTGTCATCTCTCCTTGGCAAGAGGGGAAGGCAGTAGCTAGGAGGTAAATTTTATGACAATTTTTTTAGGATTACTATAAAAAAGTCGCCAAATTTGAACGGCAAAACATGGGCAGTATTTGGGAACTAGATTTTTATTCGCGTCCAATAGTGGACGATCAGGGGAAAAAAGTTTGGGAAATCTTGGTGTGTGAGAGTCCTTTAGATACACGGAGAAAAGTTGATTCGCTGTTTCACTATTCTCAATATTGCCCCAGTTCGCAGGTAAATTCCGTGTGGTTGGGAACGGCATTGATGGAAGCGATTTCTCAAGCAAAAGAAGCACCGATCCGAATCCGCTTTTTCCGCCGCCAAATGAGCAATATGATTATTAAAGCTGGCAAAGACTTAGGCATTCCCGTCCAACCCAGCCGCCGTACTTTAGTGCTTAACCAATGGCTGCAACAGCGGATGGAGTCTGTCTATCCTCAAGAACCTGGCTATCAAGAAGTCGTGACACCGTCAGTACGCTTGGAGAATCCTGTACCTCAACGCTTACCAGATGCTTTAGCAGGACAGGAATGGGGATTTGTGACCTTAAACGCTGTAGAATTTACAGAAATGCACGAATGGGAAATTGACTTTGGCGAAGCTTTTCCCTTAGAGATGGCGCAAGTCTCACCAGAAACACCCATTCCCGGTGTGATCATTTTCTCACCCAGAGCGTTGCCTTTAGCAGGTTGGCTCTCAGGTTTGGAATTAGCTTGGGTGAGATTAGATTCAACTGAAGGGGCTAAATTACTTTTGGAAACTGGTGCTATTGAAAGCTGGATTTTAGCAAATATCGGAAATCCGCAAATCTTAACAGAAGCTGAAAAGTTTGAAAAAGCTAAGCAAAAAGCCCATGGAGTGCATTTTATAGCAGTGCAATCAGATCCCCAAGCAGAATCTTTTGCAGGGTTTTGGCTGTTACAAGAGGTCAATCTGGCGTAAATTGGTTGAGGTAATGGAGAAATAGAGTTAGGAGTGAGAAGTTATGATTTTTACTCCTAGACTTCTCTGTTTTCCCAATTCGACAGCTAAGAACAAAATATGGTGCCTAAAAAGTTACCACAAGATACACTAGCAGAACAACTGTTGCAACTTGCTATAAAATGCGGGGCACAAGCAGCTGAGGTGTATCAGTCGCGCTCGCTGTCTCGACCGGTGTTTTTTGAAGCCAACCGATTGAAGCAGATAGAAACTAGCCAAGCTGAAGGGACAGCACTGCGGCTGTGGCAAAACGGGCGTCCAGGACTCACGGTGGCTTACGGTTCTGTGGAACCACAAGCAATGGTGGAACGTGCTTTAGCCCTGAGTCAGTTAAATCAACCTGAAGCAATTGAATTAAATAGCGACACGAGGCCTTCCTATCCAGATTTGGGAGAAGATGTCTCGCAAGAGAAATTAGTTGATTGGGGGAGAGAAGCGATCGCACTCATTCGTGATGTCTACCCTGATGTGGTGTGTGCTGCTGACTGGGAATGTGATGTTGAAACCACCAGACTTGTTAACACGCTCGGTTTAGATTGCCACTACACCGACACGACTCTCAGTTGCTATATCTCCGCAGAATGGGTGAGAGGCGACGATTTTTTGAGTGTCTCTGATGGTCAAATAGAAAGAGGTTGGCTCAATTCCGAGAAAGTCATTCAGCAAATTTTGCAGCGTTTGACTTGGGCCAGAGAAAACGTTTCGCCTTCAACAGGTCGCATCCCTGTTTTATTTACTTCCAAAGCGGCTGATATGCTTTGGGGTACTGTACAAGCAGCTTTGAATGGCAAGCAAGTTCTTGAAGGCGCGTCTCCTTGGGCGGAACGTCAGGGTAAACCAGTCATCGCACCCTTTCTCACCCTCTATCAAGATCCTCAAGCAGGACCATATAGTTGCCCTTTTGATGATGAAGGTACACCTACTCAGCCTTTAGTCTTTATTCAAGATGGGGTTTTGCAGTCTTTTTACTGCGATCGCACCACCGGACGCCGTTTAGGTAGTGCTTCTACTGGTAACGGTTTTCGTCCCGGTCTCGGTAGTTATCCTACCTCTGGCTTGTTTAATTTTCTGATCCAGCCTGGTTCGGGCTCCTTACAGGACTTAATTCAACAACTAGAGAACGGTTTGGTTGTCGATCAAATGCTGGGTGGCGGGAACGGTATTTCTGGCGACTTTTCCATAAATGTCGATCTCGGCTACCGCGTCCAAAATGGTCAGATAGTTGGACGAGTTAAGGATACGATGGTTGCAGGAAACATTTATACAGCATTGAAACAAGTAGTTAAACTGGGTGGCGATGCTGACTGGAATGGTTCTTGCTATACTCCATCTCTAATCGTGGAAGGACTCTCTACTACGGGAAGAAACTATTAATTTAATTAGGACGTGGGAAATTCAATTAAAAATTAAAAATTTGACATGAGTGGATTTTTAATTGTTAATTCTTCATCTCCCTGTCTTTGAACAGCTCCTCCTCCCCCTCTCACCATGTGGCATCTACCTTTGTTTCGGTACATTCGCCAACAGTTGCGACCACGGCGTCGCTTGGCAATTTTTGAAGCTTGTTTGATTGGTTTAGTTTCTGCTTTAGCTGCAGTTTTACTTAAAGCTGGGGTGGGATGGTTAGGTGCATGGCGGGTGCAGCAATCGCTGTTATTCCCTGCTTGGTTGTGGCTACCTGGTGTTGGACTCAGTTGTGGATTCCTTGCAGGTTGGCTAGTTGAGCGTGTAGCACCAGAAACTTCAGGTAGCGGCATTCCTCAAGTGAAAGCAGTACTGGGTCGTGTCCCCATCGCCCTAAATTTGCGGGTTGCCTTGGTTAAGCTAGTTGGTGGTATTCTTGCTCTGGGTTCAGGGCTGGCTTTGGGAAGAGAAGGACCAACAGTTCAGGTGGGTGCAGCCTTGGCATCTCAACTGAGTCGCTGGTTTCCCACTTCTCCAGATCACCGACGTCAGTTAATTGCAGCTGGTGCGGGAGCAGGTTTAGCAGCTGCTTTTAATACACCAATTGCGGGTGTATTGTTTGTAGTAGAAGAACTCCTCCAAGAATTCTCCGATTTTACTTTAGGCACTGCAATCCTGGCTTCTTTCATTGGTGCAGTTGTCTCCCGCCTATTAGGGGGTCGTAGCTTAGATATTAATCTTTCAAGTGTCCCGACAAACTTTTTTGTCCAAGATATTCCCTTCTACCTAGTTTTAGGAATTTTGGCTGGAGTTATAGGAGCGTTATTTAATCAAGGAGTCATTGCCAGCTTAAGTTTCTACAGACGCTTCATACATGTTGGATTACCTTTTCGTGTGGCACTGGCTGGGCTAGTTTCTGGTTTAATTGTCGCTTTTTTGCCACTTTCGTTTCGGGATAATACTGGGGTACGGGAATTTCTGATTACAGGTGAGGCTAACTGGTCGATCGCGGCGATCTCATTTGTTGCCCAGCTGATCCTCACTCTCATCGCTTATGGCTCTGGTGTGCCTGGAGGATTGTTTGCTCCAGCCCTGACTCTTGGGGCGGCTCTTGGCTATTTGGTAGGTGTCAGTGAACATAGTCTGCTGTCTCCCCTACATCTAAATAGTGGATTACCTGTCACCTACGCATTAGCTGGAATGGGTGCATTTTTCACTGCCGTTGCTAGAGTGCCAATTACAGGGATTATCATTGTCTTTGAGATGACAACAAACTTCAACCTAGTGCTACCTCTAATGATTGGCTCGGTAACATCGTATTTGGTTGCCGAAAGGTTAGTGCCGGGATCACTGTACGACAAACTTTTAGCTTGGAATGGAATTACGATTGAAAAGGAAGTTCCTACTAAAAATATATTGACACAGCTGACAGCAAAAGGAGTGATGCAGGCAAGAGTGGAGACTCTTTCGGTAGAAATGACTTTAGATGAAGTCATGCAGATGTTTTCTCGTTCTCATCATCGTGGTTTTCCCGTAGTCAATGATGGGAAGTTAGTAGGAATTGTTACACAATCAGATCTCTCAAAAGTGCGTGAGCGCAACTTGAGTGGAGAGACTCCTTTAAGCGAAATCATGAGTAGTGATCCGTTAACTGTGACTCCCATCCACACACTCAGCAATGTGCTGTATTTGCTAGATCGCTACAAAATTGGTCGCTTGCCAGTGGTAGAAGGGCGAAGATTAGTGGGAATAATTACCCGTGCGGATATTATTCGGGCAGAAGCAGAGCATCTTAATTGTGAAAACGGAGTTCCTGGACCGTCACCAGAACCTTCTTGTATAGTTTATCAAACGCGATCGCCTTGTGTTGGCACAGGTAGAATACTGGTACCGATCGCTAATCCCGACACGGCAGAAACACTGTTACAAATGGCAGCAGCTATTGCTCGCGATCGCCACTATGAAATCGAATGTATACAAGTGATGCTTGTTTCCCGCAATAATTCCCCAGCGGAAACACAGGTAAGAACAGCAAAAAGTCGGCGCTTATTGCGACAAGCAGAAGTTTTAGGGAAAAAATGGAAAATCTCAGTGCATACGCAGATTCGCGTTGCCCATGATACGGCACAAGCGATTTTAGAAACAATCAAGGAAAGACACATTGATATCATCTTGATGGGATGGAAAGGCAGCACATCCACCCCAGGAAAGATTTTTGGCGATGTTGTAGACACCTTAATCCGTCAAGCCAACTGTGACGTAGTCCTAGTGAAATTAGGCAATACTTCCCATTTCTCCACGCCCTCATCTCCTCGCACTTTCAACCGTTGGCTCGTCCCAATGGCTGGGGGTCCTAATGCATCAGTGGCGATTAAATTGCTACCTGGTTTGGTGACGTTAGGCAAAGAGCCACAAGTTCGTCTGACTCAAGTGTTTAAGCAATCGGAGACTGAACCAGATATGACAGTTTTAGAAGAAGCAACCCGTCAACTGATTCATCGCCGCAAATTGTCCAGTACTGTTGTCGCCGCCCCAGTCAAAGCTGATTCTGTTTCTGAAGGTTTGATTAATTTAGTAAAAACAGAACAATATGATGTTGTTGTTTTGGGTGCTTCTCGTGAGGGAATGCTGCAACATGCAATCCTCGGAAATATTCCAGAAGCGATCGCATCAGGTGTCGATAGTACGGTGATTTTAGTCAGGGGGGCAACCACTAATTGAGATGATGGCACTCCTGACTCTTATTGAGGCATCCGCCAAATCTTGATAGTCTTGTCAAAACTACTACTAGCAAGAGTCTTGCCATCTGGGCTGAAGACAACAGACCATACTCTTTGAGAATGTCCAACAAGTGTATGAATCTGTTGTCCTGTTTCTAGATTCCATAGTTTGATGGTTTTGTCCCAACTACTACTGGCAAGAGTTTTTCCATCTGGACTAAAACTGACGGAACTCACTTTATTAGAATGCCCTGTTAAGGAAAGGAATTCACTTCCTGAATCTAAATTCCACAATTTAATAGTATTGTCCCAACTAGCAGTAGCAAGGGTTTTTCCATCTGGACTGAAAGCAAGGGAATTGACTGAGTCCGAATGTCCCACCAGTGTGCGGATTTCCTTCCCTGTCGTTAAATTCCACAATTCAACCGTGCTGGCAAATAAATTACCACTGGCAAGAATTTTTCCATCGGGACTGAAGGCAACGGAATTGACTACGTCACAATGCTCTTTAATGGTACGAATTTCCTGACCGGTTGCCACATTCCACAATTTAATCGTATTGTCCCAACTACCACTTGCAAGAGTCTTGCCGTCAGGATTAAACGTGACGGTTTGAACAGAGGCAGAATGTCCTGTAAGGGTATTGACAACATTTCCTGTAGCCACACTCCATATTTTGATCGTTTTGTCAAGACTACCAGTGGCAAGAGTCTGTCCATCAGGACTAAAGGCGACAGAATTCACTGCATTAGAATGTCCAACCAGTGTGTGGAGTTCCTCTCCCGTGGCTAAGTTCCATAATCTAATCGTTCGATCATCGCTAACACTTGCGACAGTTTTGCCATCGGGACTAATAGCAACACCCCAAACAGAACTTGAGTGTCCATGTAAGGTGAGGGCTAAAGAAAAATTATTGCCCAGTGCAATTTTTTGAAACTGCTCGGCAGGAGAGGACTCGACAATTGCCGCAGGGGAAGCTTGCGAATACCAAATTCCCCCAGCTCCTAAGAGTGCGATCGCTGCACTTGTGGCAGCTGTTTTGATTTTGATAAGATACAACGCAGTCCGCATAGGACAGAGTAAACCTGATAAATGTTTATCAAAATTGTTTTTTTAAAGGAAAAAGGTTAAGGAGTCAGTGAAAAACTTATTTCTATTTTTCCCATTTATACCCCTTCTCCTATCCGTATTGATAATCGTTGTGTATTAATCACAACTAAGATGACGCACAATATTCAAAATCCTGTAATCACACCACTCTCCTTTGCTACTTTCACAAAATCAAACTATTTTACTTTTGTAACAATAAATTTATCTACTTAATGACACCACAGTATTCCGGATGTTAATACAAACTTGTAATGTTTTTTTTTATGAAAATTAAAATTGAAAGTGTAAATCATTTTACAAAATAGAGATAAACTTTCAGTCTCTCAAATAAAAATCAACGAGATATCCGCCAAATTTTGATCGTATTGTCCTCACTGCCACTAACAAGGGTTGTTCCATCTTGACTAAAGGCAATAGATTGAACTGCATCAGAATTAGCTGTCAGTGTACGGATTTGTTGTCCGGTTGCCAGATTCCACAGTTTAATAGTTTTGTCAAAACTCCCACTAGCAAGGGTTTTGCCATCAGGACTGATAGCAACCGTAGCCACCGCGTTGGAATGTCCTGCAAGTGTACGGATTTGCTGTCCTGTATCCAGATTCCACAGCTTGATAGTTCTGTCAAAACTTCCACTAGCAAGGATTTTACCATTAGGACTAACAGCAACTGTAGACACAGGCTTGGAATGCCCTGTAAGTGTAAAAATTAGGTGTCCTGTAGCCAGATTCCACACTTTGATAGTTCTGTCAAAACTACTACTGATGAGAGTTTTGCTGTTGGGGCTGAAGATAACAGACCGAACCCAGGAAGAATGTCCTGCTAATGTATAAAGTAGCCGCCCTGTCGTCAGATTCCACACTTTGATAGTATTGTCATCACTCCCATCGGCAAGCATTGTGCCATCTCGACTAAAGGCGAGGGCATGAATTGAGTTAGAATGTCCCTCTAAACTACCAATTTCCTGTCCTGTTGCTAAATTCCACAGTTTGACCGTTTTATCATCACTGCCACTTACAAGAGTTCCGCCATCTGGGCTGATTGCAAGCACATTAACTCTATCAGTATGTCCATTCAAGGTACTGATTTCCTGTCCTGTTGCCACACTCCAAAGTTTGATCGTGTTATCACTGTTACTGACAATAGTTTTACTATCTGAAGTGATAGCAAGAGACAACATTGAGTTAGAATGCGCCTTAAGGGTATTAGTCAAGAAAAACTTTTGTAAGGAAATTTTTGAGGGTTGACTCAAAATCGTTTGTTTGTCTGCTGAGGCATTATCAGATTGACTCTGAATAAAGGACACTGGGATTTGAGAATGATGAAATTGCCGATACCAAAATTCCCCCGAGCCCAACAAAAGAACGCCAGAACTGGCTAAAAGAATAATTCTAAGTTTGGGGTAGTATTTTGGTAAAGACGGTTGCTGAGTTGGTGGAATAGCAATATTCTCCGTAATACTACTGAGTGTCGAAGTTCGCGGTATTTGTTGAGTCAAGTCTGCGATCGCTTCATCGGCTGATTGGTATCGCTGGTAAATATCTTTTTTTAACAGCTTATTGAGAACGCGTGCCAATTCGCCACTCACCGGACTTCTCAAATATTGTTGCCAATCTTCCACCCAGCTATATCCATTTTCTGTCCACAGTTTAAAGGGAGAGACGCCTGTCAATAAATGGAAACACGTTGCACCTAAACTGAATAAATCGCTGGCTGGATAAGCAGTACCGTCTCTAATTTGCTCAATAGGAGAATAACCATGTGAACCAATCGTCGTTCCTGGCTTCATCTGTACTTTTGCTGTCAGCTGCTTTGAAGAACCAAAATCTATCAAAACTAAATCCCCAGATGCTTCGCTTTTAGAGGACAAATAAGAAGATTTTGCTGATGAAGCTTTGTTCACACGCCGACGGATAATGTTTTGTGGCTTTATATCTCGGTGTATAACGTTACATTCATGAATAAACTTCAGAATAGGCAGTAAATCTAGTAAAATCTCTTGAATCTCGTTACTGCTGTAAGCCTTCTTTTGTTGTAACTCTTTTAACAAGTTCTGTCCATCTATGAATTGCTGCACCAAATATAAGTAATTATCTTGCTCGAAGTAAGCGTGGAGAGTTGGGATTCGAGGATGTTCTCCCAGTTGTTGCAATCGCTCAGCTTCTTTTTGAAACAACTCCATCGCCTTCTGCTGCGCCCAATCTCCTTGAAACTTGGGGGCTAATTGCTTAATAACACAACGTTCATTAAGTTTATCTACATCTTCTGCTACATAAGTTCTTCCGAATCCACCCTCATCTGAAAGTACACCCGTAACACTGAAACGATCTCGCAGCAACGTAACTAAAGGAGTAGCGCAACTTTGGCATATTTTTCTTCCTTTAGGATTTAAGGGATTTTGGCAATCAGGATTTAGACAGCAGATAATCATTTTTACGGTACTACTGTGTAATTAATTAAACTAATTTGTATATGTAATATTTCTGAAAATTAATTTTTCTTAACTGTTGCTCCTATTCTACAAA
>JAQYWO010000187.1 GCA_029379215.1 Rhizonema sp. PD37 | reverse complement strand
TTGGTATACTGTATTAATATAATTTTGTGTCTCTCGATGAATTTTAATACCTTTAATTGGGTCATACAACTGAGTTACACTAGGAACCTCCCGTAAATATAAATTACGCCAAGGAACATAGCTTAAGTCAAAAAAGACTAAAAATAAGTTAACCAAGGCGATAATTGCCATCAGTCGGTTAAACCAAAGATTTCGCCGGGTTTCAGGTTGTTTAAGAGCAAGTTTTTGAGAGGGAAGCATAGAAAAAATGGATGTTTTAGAAAATAGGCAATAAGCTGAGAAATTTGACTGTACTTTTGTCCCAAATTTTACAAAATGATTCCAGATTCTAAGACAAAGCCGCTTCAAGCAGGTGTTGATGTACACTTGGAGTAGCCACTATGAGTCCCGGTAGCCTGTAGTTTTTACAAGTATGCAAGGGTGGGACTTCAGATCCATCCAATGTTGTGACGATCCAACCAGCTTCTTTCATTAAGAAAGCGAGTGCAGCACTATCAATAAAGTTACCAGATTTGATCATTGCTCCACAAAGGTGACCAGTAAGAATGCTGTTAAGATTGGTAATCTGAATGTCACTCGAGTAGTCAGATGCGATATCAATGACTTGATAGTGCTGTTTTAGTGCTGGTGCTAAGTCACTCATTCCCAATCCCAACAATACTGTTTTGCTGTCAGATGTGACTTGTAGCGGGGTGCAATCTTCTAAGTTCATCGAGAGAGTCCCTTGGAAAGCTCCTTCACCTTTTAATGCATAAAAATAAATGTTTTGAGCAGGGGAGATAGCAATCACCGCTTCAAAATCATCTGCATTAAGCACACCCAGAATAATTTGGTAATTAGAATGTCCGTCGAGATAAAATCTTGTTCCGTCAATAGGATCGAGCGTCACCAAGTAATCATTTTGTTCCCCAAGTTCTATCGAACGAAAATATTTAGTATTGCGAGATTGTTCATGTTCTTCCCCGTAAAAACGAATTTGAGGAAAAGTACCTAGTAGTACGACTTCCACCAAATTCTGAATAGAAAGATCTGCATCAGTTAAGGCAGCAGCAAAAAAATTGTCCCCGCTTTGTTTGTCAGGAAGTGCGATCAGACGAGATTGAATTTGATGGGCATACGCTGCTGCCACTTTTAGATGTGGAAGTAAAGTTTCCAGAAGCAAACGAGGGGTAGATGTTGTTGACATTCAAGCAGCAGCTCCGCAAAATTTGTTTGCATATAAGGATTCAGCATTTGAGTTCGCTTTTTCCCAAAGAAAGGAGACTTTTCTTCTACCAAGAGGAGACGCTCCGCGAACAAGACTGGACTCACTATCAGTCGTCAGCAGTCAACTATGAACTGAATTATGTAAATCTTCAGATGTCACACTATTACTAAAATTAATACATGAGCAGTAGCTGACGGCTGAATGCCTATTACCATAACTCAGTTTAAAGCCGATCAAGTAGCGGCACTTGAAGCTGAATGCTGGAGATATAGACGTAGCAATCATACCAGAAGTTCATGCACCAGGATGGATTTACTTTGATATACAATTAAGTTATGCTACAAATTTCTAAAACAGTTATTATCCCGGACAGCGACATCGAAATTAGTGCCATTCGCTCACAAGGCGCAGGTGGTCAAAACGTTAATAAGGTTTCTACCGCTATCCACTTACGCTTCAACATTGGGGCCTCATCATTACCTGATCGCTATAAAGAACAACTACTGAAGTTAAACGACCGACGCATTACTCAAGAGGGAGTCATCGTCATCAAAGCTCAAGAACACCGAACCCAGGAGCAAAACCGGGAGGAAGCTTTGAGACGACTCCAAGAACTTATCAAAAGCTCAGTCGTAGTACCCCGAAGACGTAAACCAACTAAACCAACTCGCAGTTCTCAAAAAAAACGTCTTGACCATAAAAGTAAGCACGCACAAATTAAGTCTATGAGAGGACAAGTTACTGATGATTAAGTATGTGTAAATAAACACAAGCTGATCCTTGAGTCAGCGAGTAGATCATCTGCTTAGACGCACCCGCGCGGCGTGCAATCTCATCTGTACTCGCGCGGCCAAAGCCTTAGCTTGCTCGAGAAACACTGCGGTGGCAGCTTCCAAAATTACTTCGTTCTGCAAATCTCGTTCGTCTGCGCGGGGCAACCTAGGTCCACGCTTTTTTATTTTAGAGGCTAGTTTACTCATTTGTGAGTAAAACTTAGAAAGTTTCAAAGTACAAGATTTCACAAGTTCGTAGCGTTATTGAGAGAATTCAAGCTTTACCAGTAGGTGATTCAATTCGTCACGGATTTATGGCTGTACTAAGCATCAATATAGCCAGACTTAGTTCTTATACCATTTCACTAAAATCCTGATATTATTCGCTCAAGAACTGCATTCCCTGCTCCCTCTGCTCAAGAACTGCTTGCGTAAAATCTGCGGGAGAGAGTACTCTCTCCCGCGAGTTTTACCTAAATGTATCAACTTTAAAGTGAAACGGTATTAGGCACCTACCAGTAAATAAATCCCCAGCCTTGTTAAAACAGTGAAACCCCTAGAGGATAGGAGATCTAGGAGGTTTTATTTATTAGAAGTGATATTTTCAAAAATAAAGCTAAAAGTATCTGGAAATACACGTTAATATTTGGAGTTTTTTGGGCATTCTACTTACAACACATATTAGACAAATAAAAAATGGTTGAAACAATTCTATATAGGGGTGTAAATATTGAAATTTTTGAAGTATTCGTAAGTCCCAAGCGACGTTTAGACTTTAATATCATCAATACATCAGAAGAGAAGATTCTCTTTATGCGTAATTTTTATGTAGTCAATTACATAAAAATTAGCCTTGATTGGCGTTTCTAAGGTTAACCTTTATGTTCAAAGATACGCTGAGAGCTTCCGTAAGTTGAACTCAAGTTATAAAGTATATCGCGTCCATTTTGGCAAATTACGATTTAAATCATCGAAATTTACTATGCTTAAAGAGCCTCTATTTCAGAAAAAGTTATTTATTTTCGTTGCATTAGTTTTATTTAATTGTGCTTTCAGTATATTACTTTTTATAGTTTTAGATCCAGCACCATTTGCTAATATTATAGGCTGGTTGTCATTGCTTTTATATACTTCGACTATCATGCCAACTATAATAAAAACAGTTTTTCCAGCTACTAAAAAGCAACCAATTTTAAAGTAGCTATTTCAAAATCGTCGTTATACAGGTGTTGCAACTTTCTGTTTTGCCTGGAATCATGGGATTTTGATGCTTTGGCAAAAAAAAATAACCTTATTAGATTTCCAAACATATATCAATTACTTTCAGGGCTTTTCCTCAATAACAATTCTCACTATTTTAGCAATTACATCTAATGACTTTAGTGTAAAGAGACTAAAACAGAATTGGAAAAAACTCCATAAGTTGACTTATTTATTAATTTTTCTATTACCCTGGCATATACTAGATAAAATGAACGGACATTGGACGCACATTACTCCTTTGGCGGTTTTGATTATGACGATTAATCTCATCCTATTTTTGCAAAGGAAATCGATTGAACAAATCCAAGCGCAAGGTAAAGGGGTATGAGTACCTTTGGAACCAAAAACCGGGTTAGCATATTGCAAAAAAATAAATGCCGAGTCGTCAAACGAGATCTCTCTTCCTAGTCCCAATATTCCCCAATAGCGATCGCGTGCGAGGCATCGAAACTAAATCATCGATGCTGGTTTTGTAGCCAATTTCGCCATCATTAAAATCAAGTTCAAAGTTACCAATCATCATGCCGCAGTTGCTATCTTGGCGGTTGATATTTATGTAAGTCGAGTTAAAAGACACAGAGAATTGGGTAATGTACACGTGGATCTGTTAAAGGGGCAAGTAGAGATCAGCAAAATTTTATAGCTTATTAAAGACTTTATCAAAAGATCAGTACAGATACTGGTATTTTTTTTATCAATATATAAATAAAATCTGATTAAGGAAAAAATACTTTAATGTTCGCATGTTAAGCATTGTAGTCTCAACAAAAATATGCAAGCTCAAAAGAACATGAGCGAAAACACGCATGAAGCAGTTATTTTTATCAAATGGAATTTTACCTACGGTTAAAAAACAAGAGATTATAGATCAACTGGGCACTTTAACAGACGTTGAAGATCATTTACAGTTTGCGACAAATATTCTTCAGCGAGATGACATTCCTAATATAGTGCGAACTGAAATCAGGCAGTATATTGACTATATTCGCAAGCGATGCTGTGACTCTAACCTTTATTTAGCGGTTATTGGGGAATTTTCCAGTGGTAAGAGTACTTTCATTAATGCATTATTGCGAGATGATTTGCTCAAAACATCTGCGTTGCCAACAACAGCAGCTGCTATTAAACTGCGTTATGGTAGTGACTTGCAAGTGGAAGTGCGTCTTAAAGGCTCTCGCTCAGGTATAGCTAAAACTTGTAAGGATACGAAAAACATTACACTCCCTTGGTTGCCTGGAGTTAAAAATCTTGATACCCGAGGGTTTATTCATGCCCTGACTGCCAATGATCAAGTCGCCAAAGATGTAGTAGCAATGACTATTACCCATCCCGCAGCCTTGCTAGCCAAAGGAATTGTCGTTATTGATACCCCTGGAACGAATGCTACTCACGAGCTGCATGGAGAAGTCACTAGTAAAGTTGTCGAGAGAGTAGCAGACGCAGCAATCATTATCATTCCAGCAACTGTGCCTTTATCTCAAAGTTTAGCTAATTTCCTCAGAGGCTCACTGCATCCCTTCCTACATCGCTGTATATTTGTCGTTACACAAATGGATAAGATTAGGCAACGGGAACAGAATGACGTATTAAGTAATTTGTGTTTCCGCCTTGTAGAGCAGCTTGGCATCAAACCACCGTCTTTGTACGCCTGTTCTGCTCAAGTGGTGCTGGATGACATTACTGGAGAAGAACCAATACAGCCACATTTATTAGTGTGGAAAGAGAGATTCGAGCAGCTAGAAAACTTGATGATTAGCCGTTTGAGTCGGGAGAGAACACTTGCAATATCAGAAAATGTGTTACGTCTTTTGACGCGATTATTCAAGCAGCTAGACGGACATTTGCGATCGCAGTGGGAGCAATATAAGCAGCATCAAGCCGCAATTGAGCAGGAAATTATCTCGGATCTAACTTCATTCACCGCTCAAGAACAGCGTATTTGCCAGGGGATGCTTGATGATAGCATCTCAATAACGACGGCAAAAGTAAACCAGTGTGTTGAAGAACACCGAGAGAAAACTGTCTCAGAAATATACAAGGCTATCTTTTCGGCACAAGATTTGGAAGCACTCGGTAAAGTTGTGCAAAGTGGATCAGAGGAAACTCTCAAGCAAGCCCAGAATGAACTGCAAAGGAAACTACAAGATAAGATTCAAGATATTACGCAGGTGGCAGAACAAGCAAGTCACCAGTTTGACCGTAAATTTGCAGAGGCGTACAAGCGATTACAGACATTGGCACATCGCCCTGAGATTTCCAGCAATATAAATGATGACGTGCAACTCAACACATCTACAGTAGTTGCTTCCATGCAATCTCTTAATCAAGAAATAGATACTAAGAAGGGTTACTTTGCATTGGGAGGGGCGGCAGCTGGTGCAGCGCTGGGAACGGCTATTTTACCAGTAGTAGGAACAGTTGTAGGTGGATTCCTTGGTTTAATAGCATCTGCTAGCTTGTTTTCTTCATTGGATAAGCGCAAGCAGCAACTTTGGGAAAATCTTGATCCTTCACTGGATTCATACTTTAAAGCTGTTAAGAGACAAGCACAACAAGCCGTAGAAAGCTATGGACGGAGCGTTAATAATGCCCTCTATCAGCGAATTGACAAATACATGTTGCACTACAAAGAAACTGTGGACAAGATTTTGCAAGAACAGAAATCAGAATTGCAGCGTTTGACTGACATACAAACAACAATGCAAGCAGATCTCCAAGAAATAAACAGACGGCGGAAATCTTTATCTGCACAGCAGCAAAGATTGGCGGCAACTGAAAGTACCTAAAGAATCCACAACTAACTTCAGAAAAAGCAACAAACATTAGAAGAATACTATGCCTGTAACTCAAACTACTACCTATCAACACTATGAAATTTTCCAAAAACGGCGTGAGACTCTGCTGTCGTTAATTCAGCGGCATCTAGAAGTGTTGAAATCGCTAGAGATGAAAGGCAGAAAAGAGACTCTGCACCAGTTAGAGAAGCGCGTTCGGGAAGACAGTTTCAAAGTGCTTGTTTTAGGAGAATTCAAGCGTGGTAAAAGCACTTTTATCAATGCCCTTTTGGGAGATGAAGTTTTACCAGCCTATGCCAAACCCTGCACTGCCATCATTAATGAGGTTAAATGGGGAGATTCCAAACGTGCTTTACTACATTTTGGTAAAACTGAAGACAGTTATCTCAACCCGCCAAGGGAGATTCCAATCCAGCACATTGAAGATTATGTTGTGATTAAAGATGATGCTGGGCAAATCAAAGAAAACCTCTACGACAAGGTAGAACTATTTTGGAACTTGCCACTTTGCCGAAATGGCGTAGAAATCATTGACTCTCCTGGACTTAACGAGCATAACATACGTCAGAAAGTAACGACGGATTATTTGTCCAAAGTTGATGCTATTCTCTTTGTTATGTCTTGCGAAGTTCTCTGTTCGCAAAGTGAACTAGATTTTATAGATACTAAATTAAAAAGCATGGGTCATGAAGATATTTTCTTCATTTGCAATCGGATTAACCAAATCAGAGCGAAGGAAAGAGAGAGTATCAAACAACACGCTTACTCCAAACTAAACCAACGCACCAAACTAGGCAGAGAAGGTATATTTTTTATTGATGCTCTTGGCGCTTTAGAGGGTAGTTTAGATAGAGATGAACAGCGAGTTGATTTATCTGGTGTACCGCAGTTAGAAAGAGAATTACAGAAATTTCTCACAACTCAAAGGGGGAGGCTAAAGCTTCTTCAGCCAGCCAGAGAATTCAAAAACTCCATTCATGAAGCACGGCGGATTATACCAGAACGGGAAGCACTGCTGCGAACTAATTTGCAAACTTTAGAAGAACGGTATGAATCTGCTCAACAACCGTTACGAAATCTTGAAGTTGAACGTCAGCAAATAGTTACTCGCTTATCTAACTTTATTGCTGATACCAAACCATTTGTACATCAAAAATCATCAGATTTTTATCAGAGTTTGACTGATAGTAAAATTACCAATTGGATAAAAGAGTACGAAATTAAAAAACCAGTTCAGTTTCAGTTAGAGTGGTTGCATAAGCAAGTAGAAAGAGTTGTAGAAGAAGTAAAAAATCATCTTGCTAGTAAAATAGAGACAGAATTCGCGACATGGCAAAGTTCAGAATTACAACCCTTTTTGACTAGTCGTACAGAAAGTATGATGGTTGAACTTAATCAAAGAGCAGAAACATTTGTTAGTCATGTGGAAAATTTACGTTTTGAATTAGTTTTTGGCTGTTGTATATCAAAAGAATCCATAAATTATCAAGAAGCACAAGTCTCTTTACTTGAGAGAATTTTTGCTGCTGCTGGAGGCTTTTTTGTTGGAGATATTGCCTCTGGCGCAATTGGAGCAATTTTCGGGTTTCAAGAAATGCTGAACAGTATAATTCCTCAGTTAGCTATAGCTGCCGGAACTGTTGCCCTTGTGCATTTTAATCCGTTTATTCTGATTCCAGCTATGGCTATTGGCGGTCTTATTCAGGGTTTTTTAAAAATGCATTCGACAAACAATAAAATTAAGGAATCCATAACTAAAGAATTTGTGAATCAATTACGTATTACAAGTTACCAAAGATCTGATGATATAAGTAATTCTGTAGTTTTGCAAATGGACAAAATTAAGGATGCGGTAAACCAAGAACTTAGTAAGGAAATTCAAAGCATTCACAATCAGGTTAATTCTATTTTGGTAGAAAAAGAAAAGGGAGAAGTCAATGTTGATGAAAAACTGCATGAGTTAGCATCTATTCGCTATAAGCTAGATGCGATTGACAGCGAACTTGATGAACTAATTGCACAAGTTGCTGTTCTATAAACAAATGGCGACTTGGCTAAGAGCGCGATCATTGAGTACAAACCAGAGGAATGCTTGAGTATCCAGCAGAAACTTCATGGCATGTAGTTGTGAAAGTCTTCTAAGTGGGTTTCATCTTCGTCGGACACGATAGTTAAGGTTCCGGCACTACCGAGCTGGCGAGGCTTGTGGGGTTATTGGAGTTCGGCAATCAGTCTGGCAACAGTGCGCTCGCCGGAAAAAATCTGCACTTCTTCACCAGGCTGTAAACTTGCAATCAGTTCGGGTAAACGAAGTTGAGCTTCTGTTAATGGAATCCGTGTCATTGTTTTGTACTTCTATGCGATCGCTCTTGCTTAATTTTACAGGTATTTTTAATTCGCTGAAGAACTGTAGAAATTTCCCTACACTGACGCGCTTGTGGTGGGCTATTCGTCCTCAAGAAGGCATCATTAATTTTTACTCTACGTGTATTCTATTTATTTGGTACTAAGGTAATGAGCTTTTAGCCTCAAAGGGCTTTGTGAATACCGACGCAAAATAACTATGAAACATCAAGAGAAATTAGATTTTAGTCAAGGTAGCACAAGCCTTCGGGATTCATTTTCGCAGATGTATATTGAGCGCTCTGCAAGAAAAACAGCATTAGCAAAAATTTTTCGGTTTGTCACCTGTTCTATGTAAATTTTTATTGATAAGAGTTTCCGTCTTCTTGCTTTGTTAGTAGAAATCAATTTCAATAATCTCTTATGCTCTGTTATTGATAAATTCAGTAGCACTCCAGAAATTCACAAGGAAATATGAATTTAAAGCAACTCGCTCACAGTTTGTTGCTGACAAGCGCTGTCGTGGCGTTATTCACAACCAAAGCGCTAAGTCAGGACTTAGCATCTTCTTCAGTTGACTTGAGTAAAGCATCTACAATTTCGATACGTATGTTGTCGGCAAGTTCACCACTGGCAGTATCCAGCATCAAATAGTCACAGGAGTGAATCTATCCAGAGAAGATACCTTTGCCACCAATTTCAGTCACGAACTCGCTTCGCTAGATGTGTTCGATCCCCAGTACGGCAGCAGACCAACCGGACCTGTCATTTATCCATTCAACTATCGTGTTAGGAACGACGCACTAGGTATTTATCTTCAAGATCAAATTACATTGGCAGACAACCTCAAAGTACTGTTGGGTGGACGTTTCGACATTGCCAGTAATGATTATCGTCGATTAGACACTGTGAGCGGTGGCTTCCAACAAAATGAGGCATTTAGTCCCAGAGTTGGCATTGTCTATCAACCGATTCCACCTATTTCCCTCTACGCCAGCTACGGCAAATCGTTCCTCCAAGCTGGAACCACAGCCCGCGCTCAAGCCGAGCCTGAGCGTGGTACCCAATACGAAGTGGGCGTCAAGGTGGATTTGAGTAGTCGTCTGGCGGCTACTCTAGCATTCTATGACCTGACTCGCACGAACTTGCCTACTCCCGATCCCAATAACCCGTTGTTCACGATTCTGGTGGGAGAACAGCGCAGCCGGGGGATTGAGTTTGATCTGACTGGCGAAATTTTACCGGGATGGAACGTCATTGCCGGCTATGCCTATACCGATGCCGAAGTTACCAAAGACAATACAATTGCAGTGGGCAATCAAATCAACAATGTTCCAAAACATGCCATCAACCTGTGGACAACCTACGAGATTCAATCTGGTGCTCTGAAAGGATTTGGGGCAGGTTTGGGATTTTACTTTGTTGGAGACAGACAGGGTGATTTAGTCAACACGTTTGTATTACCCAGCTACTTTCGCACCGATGCTGCTTTGTTCTACAAACGTGGGCAATTCCGCGCTGGGCTGAATTTCAAGAATTTGTTCAATATCGATTATTTTGACTCTTCCTCGTCTCGGGATAACGTTTACTATGGTGATCCATTTACGGTACAGGGAACGATTTCATGGCAGTTTTAATTCCAGGCATATTTGTCCCGCCTCGTTTCTTCGCTGTGCGGGGCGCACTGGACCTCTTTGTTTATGTAACTCTTGAAGACTAAGTAAAAAATTGCGTTATGTTCGTAGTTGCGCTTTAGCGCTAAAGCGCAGCTACAAGACTTGTATCATGTCCGGTAGCATAACCTTAATACCTCTGAACCCCACCCCGCTTTTCGGTGTGCTTTGTCTCCCCTCCCCGCTGGCGGGGAGGGGTTGGGGAGCCAGCACGCATGAGGCGTTTTCCCGCCGTATGTGACTGGTATGGTGGGGTTCAGTGTTTACGAAAATTATAGTTAATTAACCGGACATTATATTATTTTATCAACTCTTGCAATTGAGTTAAGACCGCGATCGCATGACTTTTAGCCTTGACTTTTGACCAGGTATGTGAAATTTTCTGGTCAGGTGCAATGAGGAACGTTGAGCGCTCTATACCCATATACTCCTTACCCATGAACTTTTTAAGACGCCACGCGCCGTAAGCTTCCGCAATCTGATGTTCTGGATCGCTCAGTAGTGTCACTGACAAATTGTGTTTGTTAATAAATTTACAGTGAGATTTCAGTGAATCTGGACTAACGCCTAATATTTTTGCTTTCAACTTACTGAAATCCTGGCTCAGCTCGGTAAAATCTTTAGCTTCAACTGTACAACCAGGAGTATCATCCTTCGGATAGAAATATAAAACAACCCATTGACCTTGGAAATCAGTCAAATTAACTTGATTGCCATCTTGATCGCTTGCAGAGAACAAAGGCGCTTGTTGTTCCAGTTGAAGTATGTTAGTCACGTTTATTTGCTACCAGGATAATACATAAACACTATAGGAACTCCCAGTAACCTCTTCCCTAAATCAGATAATCCGAATTTGGGCTTAAGAGATTGAGGTAATTCCGCAAAGGAAATTGGTACAAAGCCAAAGCGCTCATAAAGCTGTGCTAATCGCTGACCTAAACATTCTAGATACAATGGTTGAGTTGCTTGGCGAATTAGATGGCTAATCAGAAAAGTCCCCAAACCGCGACTTCTCCAACCAGGTATCACAACTAAACTTCCCAGTTCTTGTGCGCCAGAGAAATTGCGTAGTTGTCCGCAAGCTACCAATTTCCCCTCACACTCAATAACCCAGAATTGTGAAAAGCGTATTTGGGTAGGATCGAGTTTTGCCGAGAACACTAACCACCGAATCGACCAAATATCATCAGATGTTGCTTTGCGGACAACACATCCAGTTGGTAAGGACAAATTATTCATTTTAAGGGAAAGTTCCTCAGATTTATACAAATCTGATAAAGCTGATGAGAAGATTGACAAGAAACTTCACTGATGGAATTGGCGGAAAGTAGTTAGAACTATGCGAGATGTAGGTTCTGTAGCTTCTGTGATTATTTCTCTATTCAAAATTTTAGAGGAATTAGGTCTACTACCTTAGTGAAAGTTCCTGCACTACTTTGTCTTGTAGTGGGTTGGTTAAAAGCCTATGCGAGTATTCCCGCGATCCACACAGGTTACTACAATTAGTTAAGCTGCTTGCTGACGCTTCAACTCTTGTATCAATGCTTGACACTGTTTACTAGCTTCTGTAGCTTGTCTCATTAAATCAAGCTTGTGCTTGCGATTTTCCTTTGGTTGAAGCGGTATGGCTCTAGCTTGACGACTTAATGTGGCTGCTAGATGTCCGTATTCTTTAATTTTAGCTTTTAGTTCGTCCATCTCTTAATCTTCTAGTTCCGATACAACCACTTCTAAATTTACCATCTGTTCATATAATATATCGGCTCTGGCTTGTAGAACGCTAGCATCGTCAAAGGCTTCTAGTTCAAGCTCAATTTCAGCTAAACTGTGTAATTCATCGACTATCTCGTCCAGTCTACCGTACACTCGGAACAATGCCTCAAGTGTTGTTTGTTTCAACTCATTAGCTCCACATTTTGTGGAAATCGCTTAGAAACAGCCCAATTTTAGGGCAAAACAGGTAATGTTTTGCAAACAATTTGGGTTCCTTGTCCAATTTTGGTGATCAACACGGGAACGCGTTTTAAGGTAGAAGGCCGAGGGCAGCTATGCTAAAGGAGGAAGAAGGAAGAAGTAAAAGTTCAATCTTTTATCTTGTTTAAAGTCGCAACTAATTTTAGTTCTGTCGAACTCACGTTATCACGTTAATTTAGGATTACTATATACAGCACTTAATATAAATGGAAGACACGACTGCCGCCCCCGCTCTTAGTGATGAGCAATATCGCAAAAAGATGCAGCGACGCAAAGAAGTACAAGATAAGCGAATTGCTCAAGCATCCTCAGAAAAAGGTTTAATTATTGTTCACACAGGTAATGGTAAGGGAAAAACGACTGCAGCTTTAGGGATGATATTGCGATCGCTCGGTCATGGCTACAAGGTGGCGATTGTTCAATTCATTAAAGGTGCCTGGGAACCTGCGGAGAAAAAAGTTTTTAGTTTTTGGGAAGACCAAATAGAATTTTACGCTATGGGCGAAGGCTTTACTTGGGAGACTCAAGACCGCGATCGCGATATTGATAACGCTCTTACAGCTTGGTACAAGGGATTAGAATACATCAAAAACCCTGATTTTAAGCTAGTACTGCTCGATGAAATCAATATTGCTATCAAACTTGGCTACTTACCAGTCGAAGAAGTTCTCACCGGGTTAAAACAAAAGCCTGCTGACAATCATGTTATTCTTACAGGCAGAGGCGCACCTACTGCACTAATTGAAATCTCTGACCTGGTAACGGAAATGACTTTAATCAAGCATCCCTTAAGGGATCAAAGCGTCAAGGCGCAACCAGGAATTGAGTACTAAGGTTTGATAGCTATCATTGGTCATTTCTTCTTAGTCTTTCTAAATGACTCATGACAACTTGTGTATTTCTTCCTCAATGATGAGATCTACACATTTGCAAAACCTGCCGGTCATTAGCACTGATAGTATTTAGCTGATAGTAGTCATTGAGTGCTACAGAGTGAGGATAAGAAGCAGGTCCATCTTCACTAAAACTAGTCAGGTTACTTGTTGCCACTTGAGTTGCGCTCCCTTCACCTGGATAACCAGTGACTGTCATCGCCAAGTTTCCTGATTGACTGAGTGTACCATTAAAACAACTAAACTCAGAGCTAGGCATATACAATGCACCCACCAAGTTGTTCTGCTGCTTTTCAAATATAATATACCCTTGTCCTAGCTGACCTGCTTTTGGCGATTGACCGTAGAGGTAGACACCGTCTTGTGTAGGAAACTTAGTTTTTGGTGCTGCTAGTGTCTGTGTTGCTACTAAAGTTCTATGATTGTGTCGTGCTTTTAACTTATTAACTAATATTGCAGAAGATGTTTGTACAGAATTTTGTACAGCCCTCTCCTGTGTGTGAGGTACTGATTGTTCTAGGGAATTACGCTGCAACCAGGTGTACGTTTCCATTCTACTATCCGCTACCTTGGAAGATGCGACTGACTTTGTCAGTGCTTTACGAAGACGGGCTTCTTTTTGAGGAGTAGATTCTAGAGATGATGAATAATTTCGCTGTAACCAAGTGTGTGTTTCTGCTTGATGACCATAACCGTCATGTGTCAATGTACTGAGATATTCTATTTGACTACTGACGACTGGTCGAACACCACCTATAGCAATAACACCACCACCAACCAATAGCAAACCTGCAAGTGAGATTCTTAACTTACGTGAAGGAAGTAACTTATTGATGATATTAAACACGTTTTTCTCCTTTTAAAAAACTATCCATTTTTTCTGCTGTGTCCTCAAACCTTACAGATGACTGATTGGCAAAGGCTCCTTTAAAAGTCTGATTCACTGTGATGAGTACATCAGTATAAATACAGCTTATTAATGACTTCAGTCATAAGAAAAGGTTTCATGTCTAAGAGCGCGAGCCTCTAACTTTGAGTCAATACTGTTTTTTGAGGAATGGTCATTTGTTATCGATAATGGTTTTAACCTTACTTACGAGTTTTAACATTGTTCTATTATTGACGGCTACCTACTGCTCCGGAAAAAACTATCTAAATAAAGAATTTTTTAACTTTTCGCACCTAAACTAGACTAACATTTTCTTGGTTATTAGCGATCCGTATATAGAATTAAATAGAGTAATTAATTTTGTCCGAGCAAGATATCTTTGCTTATATTGAGCGAAATTCTTAACAATTTATTCCGAAAATGATCGTGAAAACACTAGTTTTTTCATCTGTATCATCTATCTTTGTACAGAGGTCTTATGCATTTCATGGATAAAAAGAGAAAAAAATTGCCCCCTAAATTTAGGAGGCAGATCGTTTCTAGTACGCGATCGCGCCGAAGTATTGATACATTAACTAGCAACGTACTCTTTAACATTGGCACGACGACGGCGTAAATGAGCAAGAGCTTGATGTTCTAACTGGCGGACACGTTCCCGGCTAAGATTTAACCGTTCACCTACTTTTGCCAGAGACATTTCGTTACCATCTTCTAAACCAAAGCGCAGAGCCAAAACCTCTCTCTGTTGGGGAGTCAGTTCTGCTAAGAGATTGTTCAGGTCTTGGCGCAAGAATTCCTGAGTTGTATAATGTTCTGGTGATGGCCCTTCATCCTCCAGCATTTCTTGCAACTCGGTATCTTGGTTATCACCCACCTTAATATCCAGTGAAACTGGCTGACGCGCCATGTTCAGATACTCACGGATCTGAGCTGGTTCTAGCTCAAGTTCTTTGGCAATCTCGGCAGGAGTTGGCGATCGCCCTAACCTTTGTGCAAGTTCTCGCTGCACTTTTTTGATTTTGTTCAGCTTCTCGGTAATGTGAATGGGTAAACGGATAGTACGTCCTTGCTGAGCGATTGCACGGGTAATTGCTTGACGAATCCACCAGTAAGCATAAGTCGAAAACTTATAACCTCGTGTTGGATCAAATTTCTCCACACCCCGCTCCAATCCTAGTGTTCCTTCCTGGATCAGATCCAGAAATTCCATATTCCGCTTTTGGTACTTCTTGGCAATAGCGACGACTAAACGCAAATTCGCTTCAATCATCTTTTGTTTTGCCCGCTTACCTTGCTGCACTGTTTTACTTACCTCTATCTCAGGTAAGTTGACATGAGCAGCCCACTCTTCTAATGTCGGTTCGCTATTTATTTTCTTCTCCAAAACCTCTTTAGCATCTACAAGCTTCATCATTTGTTGTACCTGCTTCCCATAAATAATTTCTTGCTCGCGGGTTAGCAGGGGTACACGACCAATCTCGCGCAGATAGGTGCGCACCATATCAGCCGTGAATTTGGTGTTAGTGTTTTCAGTTTGGGTATTAACAGTGGGCATTGGTGCGTTGTCCTCTACTCCGGAAATAAAATGAAAATTTAATACCTAAGGTAGATGAGGGAAGCATCTCAGATGTATTGCCGAATACAGAGAACTACCAAAGACAATTTAACGTTAATGTATAACTTGTTTGCCTAGACGGTCAGTTTCTGATATCGGTTCCCTGCTTGATTTGAGAGCGAATGACACCTGCAGGCTTTGGCAACCAAAGTTTAGCAAATTGTCGTTCTTTTACAAGTACTCTTATTAAGTTTTTAGCTACGATGGTTACAATATGAAGTCAGTATGAGTTTTACTTAATCTCATAATACGACAATTTTAATGGATAGTAAAGCAGTCTAGTTAAAACTTTTCATTATAATATAAATCAGTGTGCTTGCAAAAAAAAGATGGATTCTTTTTTCAAACGCCTATATATATAGTGACCTGAAAACCCGATGAGTAGTCGTCTCCCCTTAGCCGGATAACCGAACTGAATCTGTTCTCGTTATGGAGAGATGTTACGAATAAGAAAAATCGGGAATTGGCACTCAAACTTGTGTGGGCATCTTTTAAGTCGTTCACTAACGTATTTTTTATTCGATTTATCCCCACATTACTTGTACAGCAAGCGATCTTCCAGCCAGAAAAATTCAACACTTACCCATCACTCAGTTCGACAGCCCTATCCACTCTATCTTCTGACCTTACCACATCAATTGTCAAAAACGGATTTTCGATTCCTCGTTTGATATTATATCACCATCTACAAAACAAGACTTATAGGGTCGAATGTATAAGTAGTACTTGCAAGAACAAAGAAGTGCCGTTCTATTCCAAAAGACAAAGTTATCTATGCACCGAACGAAGATTCCGCCCCTTGTGTTGAACTTGATAGTTGGGACAACAAGCAATTCCGCCTCACTTTGGTCAACAAATTAAAAGCAAGATTCCAAAGATATGGTTCCTATGAGCGCTAAGTATTATCACTTATATTAAATCGGATTTATTAAATAGAATCTTTACAGG
>JAQYWO010000018.1 GCA_029379215.1 Rhizonema sp. PD37 | reverse complement strand
CTTTTTAATTTTTATGTTCTAGAGAATAGCAAAACTAAATTACTAGTTCTGGATGGACAACAACGTTTACAAGCTATGTTCATTGGCTTAAAAGGCAGTTACGAGAAGAAAGAATTATTTTTTAATGTACTGAGTGGAGATTTAGTTGCACCAGAAGATATACGTTATCAATTTAAATTTTTAAATTCTGATACTGCTAAATTCCCTTGGATTAAATTCAAGGATCTTGTTTTTAGTTATCAAACGTTTGATGAGATTGCCGAAACCATTATTGAAAATAGTAATGCAGAATTAACTAAAGATGACAAAAAACGTATCCGTAAAAATATTGCCCGGATTGTAGGACAGTTTTGTACAATAGACTTTGTCATGTATCAAGAACTTGATAGCATTGATAATCCAGAAGCCTATCAAGAAAATGATGTTGTAGAAATTTTTATTAGAGCTAATTCTGGTGGAACTCAATTAGGTAAATCTGATTTACTCTTTTCTTTGTTGACATCTAGTTGGGATGATGCAGATGAAGAGTTAGAAGATTTAAGATATGAACTAAATCGAAATGGTTATAGTTTTACCAGAGATTTTATTTTAAAAACCTGCATTACCATACTTGATAAAGGGGCGCAGTATGATGTTAATAAGTTTAGAGATGGAGTAACCAAGGAAGAGATTGTCAAAAACTGGGATAATATAGCTAATGCTATCAAAGATGTTAAAGATTTTCTACTAGGTAAAACTTTTCTCCGAACTGATAAAGCTCTTCCTTCTTATTTGGCGTTAATTCCAATTATTTATTTTCGCTATCATTATCCGAAAAAATGGTCGAATGCTGAGCAATTAGATACTTATATTTTAAGAACCTTACTTACTGGAGCTTTTAGCGGTAATCCCGATAAATTAATTGATAAATTGACCAGAAAAATCAAAGAAATCAAAGAATTTGATGTGAAAGAATTATTGGGTGTAATTCGTACTGATGGCAGAAATTTAGAAATTAGTGAATCTATTATTTTAACACAACATTATTCTTCTAAATATATTCATTTATATTTTAATTTGTGGTATCAAGGGTTTAATTATCATCCAGCATATTATGGTAATTTACCATCGATAGACCATATATTCCCTCAATCTCTGCTAAGAAAAGTTAAAACAATTAACCCAAATACAGGTCGTAAAGATATTTTCAAATATTTGCAGTTTGAACGAGACCAAATTGCAAACTGTATGTTGTTAACTGCTAAAGAGAATGGTGCAGGAGGGAAAACAGATATCCCGCCTGAACAATGGTTTAGTACGAAAGATGATAATTACTTAAACTTACATCTAATTCCCAAAGACCGGGAATTGTGGAAGCTAGACAACTATATTCAATTTATTGAAGCTAGGAAAAAACTAATTTTAGAAAAGTTTAGTTATATGATTCAAAATAATGCCTAAAAATTTATGGCTTTACTTACAGATTATACTTGGGCAACTAAGTACGACTCTGACACATTGAGTTTGATTAAAGAGTTTTACGAACCTGCGCTTAATTGTGCAGTACGCTATGAGCGTTCTACAGGCTTTTTTTCTGCGCGTATCCTGCCTGACCTTAGCTGCAATAGGAATTGAGGGTTTAATCCGAAATAATGGAACGATGCGGTTAGTCATTGGCTGCACTCTAAACGAACAAGAGGTAGAAGCGATCGCACGAGGTGAAAAATTCAGAGAAGTAGTAGATCGTTCTCTATCTAATTTTCCCTTAATGCCAGAGAATATTGAACAAGCAGACGCCTTAGAACTTCTGTCTTGGATGATTGCACAGGGATATTTAGAGGTGAAACTTGCCTTACCTTGTTCTCCTCTCCGTCAGCCGATACCGATACAAGGCATTTTTCACGAAAAAGCCGGAATTATTGAAGACAAAGCTGGCAACAGACTAGCGTTTAATGGCAGTGTAAATGAAACAGCTAAAGGCTGGGCAGGAAATTGGGAGAGTTTTCATGTTTTTACAGATGGGAGTGGAACAAAACTCCATTTAGATGAAGAGGAACGAGGCTTTGCTAAACTCTGGACAAACCAAGCCAAACGCTGTTTAGTCATTGATGTTCCTACTGCGGTAAAAGCACAACTCCTCAGTTATCTCCCACCTAATGATCAAAAACCCAAACGATTAGAGAGAATTCCAGAGTCAGAAGCCAGTAGTCAGCCTTCTATTGTTGATTTGAGCGATAAATCAAACCCTGATAGTCATGAAACAGTTTTTGTTGAGAAGAATCAGCCTCTGGATCTGCAAGAACAATTTAAAGAAGTTTGGAGTTTGATTCAGCATGGCGCTGCAATCCCCGGAGATGGCGATCGCGTTGGCGAAGCTACCTGTGCAATTACACCCTATCCTCACCAAATAAATGCTTTTGAACGCCTTTATCAAAATTGGCCTCCTAAACTCCTAATTGCAGACGAAGTTGGTTTAGGTAAAACCATTCAAGCTGGATTATTGATTCGTCAAGCTTGGTTAGCAGGCAAAGCCAAGCGGATTCTCATCCTTGCACCCAAAGCAGTTCTGACTCAATGGCAAATTGAACTTAGAGAAAAATTTAATCTGAATGTTCCTATTTATAATGGTAAAACTTTAACTTGGTATGATTGCCCAGCGTTGAGAGTGTTAGGTAAACCCATCATTAAACCCATCAGCCGTCAGGAATGGCACATTGAACCGATTGTCATTACCTCCAGCCACTTAATGCGAAGAGCAGATCGCGCAAAAGAATTAATTAATGAAACCGAACCTTACGACTTAATAGTTCTCGATGAAGCACATCATGCCCGCCGCCAAGGTGTGAGTGGTACTCAACCTAAAGGGCCTAATCAATTATTGCGATTAATGCAGCAGTTAAAACATAGAACTCAAGGTTTAGTTCTATTAACTGCAACTCCCATGCAAGTTAGCCCTATAGAAGTTTGGGACTTACTCAATTTACTAGGGCTGCCTCAACAGTGGGATCTGGGAAGCTTCCGCCATTTCTTTGATTATGCCAGCACACTCAACCCTAGTTATGATCAATTTGAATTCATGGCACGATTGTTTCGTGCTGTTGAAGCGCAGTTTGGCGAAACAGCCTTAGAAGCTGCTCAAAAATTTGTCTCAGGTGGTAGTAAATTAGCCACCAAAAAAGTATTGCAAGCCCTCAGAGATGAAGCCACCCTACCGAGAAAGCAATTCAACAGCGACAAAAGACGAGCAGCGATCGCAATCATGCGAAGTAATACCCCGGTTAATCGCCTTATTTCGCGCCATACCCGTGAATTATTGCGTCGCTATTACGAAGCCGGAAAAATTAGTAGTCGTATTGCTACTCGTATTGTTGAAGACGGATTTGTTACTTTAACTACTGATGAAAGAAAAGTCTATGAAGCAGTTGAAGATTATATTTACTCAATATACTGACACTATGGATTTTCTGCGCCAGTATTTAATTCAAAAAGAACAATATAAAGTTATTTGCTTTTCGGGGCGTGGAGGAGAATTAACTGTAAGTAATGGCAATTGGCGAGTTATTTCTAGAGATGACACTAAGCGAATATTTCGGGAAGGTAAAGCTGATATTCTTCTCTGTACAGATGCAGCAGCCGAAGGCTTAAATTTCCAATTTTGTGGATCATTAATTAACTACGATATGCCCTGGAATCCTATGAGGGTTGAGCAGAGAATTGGCAGAATTGACCGTTTAGGGCAAGCATTTGAAAACATTAAAATTATTAACTTACATTATGAAAATACTGTAGAAACAGATGTTTATTTGGCTTTAAGAGAACGAATTGGCTTATTTTCTCAATATGTGGGTAAGTTACAGCCAATTTTAGCCACCTTACCTAGAAGTATTACCAATGCTGCTTTATCTAGCCGCACTCAAAAAGAAGAACAACGAGCGATACTAGTTAATCAATTGGATAGCAGCATTCGTCAAGCACAAGCGGATAGTTTTGATTTAGATATAATTACCGAAGCTGATTTAGAAGAACCTCCGCGTCCGAAACCATTATATGATTTAAAAACCTTAGACAAAATACTACAAACTCCTTCTTTCTTACCTCCAGGCATTGATGTTCAATGTATGCAGGATGGCGAATATAAATTCTCTATGCCTGGAATGAGGGAAACTTTACGAGTTACTACTAAACCTGATTACTTTGACCTACATCCTGGCAGTACAGAATTATGGTCACCAGGTAGTCCTTTATTTCCTTTTGTTAATCACACAGGCCGTAAGCAGTATTAAACTTAAACTTCAATACTGCTCACTGGCGCATTTTAAATATCTTTTTGACCTTTCCATAAGTTGTAAAAAATGAGTGTATCAGCCTATGAATCTCCAAACAGTAATAAGTGACAAGCAAAGTGGAGCAGATAAATTATTATCTTTCATACACCTCTCTTTGTTCAAATACTCCCATTGCACCAAGCCGAATAGTCAAAAGTTCCACTTTAGTAATTGCTTTATGAAGACCATTTTGAGTATGTGCAGGCGTAAACCAGATGCAATTTGGAGCCGTCATTGCATTAGGAATTTTGACAATTCTTTTTGTGGCAACAACCTTTTATTTCGGATCTCCCTTTGGTTACAAACTTTTGCTACCGCATTAACTGCAAATATCAGGGTTTTGGTTTGCTCATAAACAGAATGAAATTGTAGTAATGTATAAACCAAGCTACTAGTAAATTCGTGGTGTTGGTAAATGAATTTTAATTTTTGACTTAAAAAAAAAGTCGATTACGAAATATTGGTATGTGATATAAATAATATCACATACCAATATTTTTCACCTAGTTTAACCTAGCTAAGCTGTACTGCTACTTAGTTTTTAAACCCTAAAGATTTGACGTATATAGCGCTTCTCAATACCGTCCGCATCTTTAAAAGTCATTGGTTCAGTATGACATCACGTTTTGATGAAAAGAATTTTCCATCCACCAAATTTTCACCTATAAGAATCAGGCGTAAAAATGTTTGAATTCACACTGCTATTCTAAGTAGACAGTAACATTTGGTAAAAGCTATATTTTCAGGTGTGATACCAAAGGCAAAGGCTTAAGCGGTATTACGCATTTCAAGTAGAAGTTATGAGTAGAGCGATAGTTTGTACACCTATCTGTGCCTTCATTCCACTATCTTAGATATTACCTTGGATGAATGTGAAATCTAGGTGCCATTCCTGGATTCATAATGCCTGCCAATTCTTCTGAAGACATATTACTCAAGCTTGTCTCTAATTCTTCAACTGTAAAATCATAGCCACGTTCTCGAGCAATCTGAACAAAAGCTTCTGGATTAGACGCGGCTTTTAGTCTTTCCTTTAATGCTTGATCTTGTTGGACGGCTTTAAAAAGTTGGGCTGCAGTTTGCTGTGCCATGACAGTCCCTCTCCTATACGAAATTTATAATTTGAATTCAGTTATCTAGCTTCTATAGTTTTACCAAACTTAGCTAATGGAGCTAATAACTTAGAGTCATATTTCTATATTGACCCAAATATAAGAAGATAAGATTGATTTTGACAAAAGTTCACACAACTGTGAAAGTTTTTAAGCTGAAAACTGAACTTATCCACAGCCTATACTGAACTAACCTTACTCTCTTCAAGTTCAGTAGCTATTTGTTCAAGTTCTGGTTCCACCGCCATTAAATGCTGCTCTAAAATTGCTAAATTGCGAATATTGGACTTATAGTAAGCATCAAATAAATCACCAACCAAAGGCACGGTACCCAGAACTGATTCTAAAGCAACGTTAAAAATCATTTTGGTTAAGTCTTGACGTGGTAAGCCAAAACGAGTAGCCAAAAAAATGATGTAAGCCGAAAATGCGGTACTGATTAAATCACCACCACCTGGAAGCAAACCAATAATTGGATCTAGACCAAAGCGAAAACGTGTCCCTGGAATACCAATAGATGTATCCATCAGACGGCTGAGTTTACGAATGCGGTTGAGAGTAGCTAGGCGTTGAATTGTGTCCATATTTATGATATTTGCACTACCTTCTGACATTCGTCTTGTACCCTTAGAAGGAGCATGAAGAAGAAAAATCCTCATGACGAGTACATCGCTATCAGAGGATAATATTGGTGGTACAATCTTATCTTCCCTGCCAGCAAGCCCAAGTCTTCAATGCAACGCCTTCACGGGGAAACTATTGCGGTAGCAAACGATAACAATGCAATGCGGTAGACTATATAACTCACTATGCCTGCAATGCAATTAAGCTGGCATACAAGCCCTTTTGCTGCAACAATTGCTGGTGAGTGCCAATTTCCGCAATTTGTCCTTTATTAAGTACTACAATAAGGTCAGCTTTACGGATTGTTGAAAGTCGGTGAGCGACTACGAATGTTGTGCGGTTTTTCATTAAACGCTCGATCGCTTCTTGAATTAACACTTCCGATGCAGTGTCTACAGAAGCAGTGGCTTCATCTAAAATCAGTACTTTCGGATTCCGAACCAAAGCACGGGCGATCGCTAATCGCTGCCGCTGCCCTCCTGAGAGTTTTGTTCCATTCTCACCAATTACAGTATCAAGTTGTTGGGGTAAAGTGACAATAAATTCTAAAGCATTGGCATCTTGAATTGCCTGTTGTAACTCCCGTTCACTAACAAATTGCAAGCCATAAAGAATATTTTCTCGTATCGTACCTTCAAATAAAATTGTTTCTTGGGGAACAACAGAGACAAACTGTCGATAAGTCCTTAAATCCAAATCATTCATATCCTGATTATCTAGATAGATATGTCCCTCTGTTGGTCGCAGAAAACCAATGATTTGATTGAGTAAAGTAGACTTCCCAGAGCCTGAAGGACCAACTATGGCAATAGTTTCGCCGGGATTGACGTGCAGCGAAATGTGATCGAGTGCTGGACGATCACTACCTTGATAAATAAAACTAACAGCCTCAAATAAAAACTCTCCTCGCACCTGCGTGAGTGAATACTTGCCTTGATTCTGTTCTAAGTCAGGACACTCTAAAATTTCACCTAGCGATCGAATAGATTCAAAACCTGTACCAATCTGTGGTAGTACTGTCAAAATCTGCACGATAGAATTAGTTAAGGCATCAAAATAGCCTGTTAACAACACGACATCCCCAGCGGTAATATGCATTTGATGGGTGTATGCCAAATAAGCAGAAGTTACCAGACAGATGGTATTGAACAGACGCAGCATCACCCAAGTCGATGCATTCGTGATGGCGTTAATGCTATCAAGCTGCATTGCTGCCCTTTTCACAGAGTTCAACCGCTGCCCTGTCCGTGCGATTTCAGTGTCTTCAATGCCATGTGCCCGCGTTACTGGAACCAGCTTAATCATTTCCATGATGTGCGAAGACATCCCTTCTATTTGTCGGCGAAAGATATGGTTGCGTTTTTGAATTGGCGTTTTTAGTACCTGCACTAAAATGACAGCTGTCGGCACTGTCGCGACAAAGAAGAATAAAAACCTCCAAGCACGCATGGCAGTGATTACGATTGCGACCAGAATTGTCAATATTGCTGAAGGCAGAAGTTGAAAAATATAATTTGTTAGTAGTTGAATTTCCTCCACATCTCGCAAAAGCTTTACCTGTAGTACACCAGTACTGCGCTGCTTGTAAAAACCGATTGTGAGCTGTTGCAACTGAGAAGTTAAAGCCGAACGCAAATTTACTTCCATTTTGCGAGTTGCAGCACTCATGGTCATGATATGCAAATAGTGAGTGAAAATATTTTGAATGACGGATATAGCTAAAACTGCCCCATTCAGCCAGAGTTGTGTTAAAGAGTGCTGTTGAGGGCGCGATATGATATCGATAATGTTAGCAATGACAACAGGTCGAATCCACTCAGGGCTATGTTTGATCACATAAAACAGCATTGACAGCAAAAGCTTACCCCAGTCATGACGATAGAGCAGCAATAGCGTCGAGAGTGGTTTGTGACTGTTGTACGTCAACAACAGCGTTTTGTATGATTTTTGGTTATGGTTTGGTCCGTTCATGAAAGAGCAGCTAAACTACCTTTTATATAAGAATTCAGGAGCCAGAATCCAGGAGTCAGAATAGTATACCTACACCGAGAACATTTGATGAAATGAATATACCAATAATGATATATTCCTTATAAATTCTGAATTCTGACTCCTGTGTAGTGAATTCTTACCCTTTTATATCACCTCAACTTTAAGTCTCAAGTTTAAATAATTTCTTAAATTTTAGCTTTTGAATGGTAGTATATCAAAGGTCAACTTCTGTAACCTCTTGCAGGCATCGTACTTTTTGCTTAAGGAAAATGATGGCTTTCATTGCTCGAAATCCACATAATATAACTAAAATTTATGTTAATAAAACTCTTATTCAAGTACTCTAAAAAGCTTTTATTATTGCAGATAACTCTCATTGTTTTTGGACTGCTGTTGACTAGTAAGCCAAGTTCTGCACAGTCGTTAAAGAACTCAACACAGGGGTATTCAGAATCAAATACGTCCTTCTCACGTTACGAACCCCAGATAGACAAATTATTACAACTGATACGGCAACGATTGCTGATTCAGAATGATGTTGCCCGTGGGAAATGGAACCAAGATGGCTCCATTGAAGCACCAGGGCGCGAACAGGATTTACTAGCACAGATTCGCTCAACAGCAACATCTTACGGTGTTGACGCCGATACTGCTGCTATTTTTTTTCAATGGCAAATATTTGCTGGAAAGCTCGTCCAAATAGATGATTTTCAAACTTGGCTTAAACAAGGGGTTCAATCCTTTAATAATGTACCAGACTTGACTCAGGTACTAAGACCATCATTAGATGAATTAAGCCCACAACTGTTGGATGCATTAAAGGAACTAACTCCTGTCCTTAAGTGTTCAAAAGTTCAGCAATTAATTCAGTTACGCGCTCAGACTATTCTCCGTGGAGAGGGGATTGATAAAGTAGTGCGCCATGTTGCGATCGCGCCCTTAATAGAACTTAAAGGGACTTCATGCCAAGATGTTTCCAGACTTGATGGAGTAAGAACACGTTTAAAAAGTTCCCTTAGCCATTAGCTATATAGGCTGGATTGTTGACTATTAAAGGAAGTTGCGATTGAGCTTTTGCATTTTTCTATGTGTAGCTTGTCCACTTAAGAATACTAAGTCATTTTGTCGTGCATCAGTCTAAACTCCAGATATAAAAATCTTTATTAGCTTCAGCTTAGTCTCTGAGATAGTTTTCCACAGCTTTCCAAGATCCATTATTATTTTACTGATGCTATAGTTTTTTTCGTGCTGACCTACTTATATCATGTTCTGTTGAACACTTATAATAATGTTTGTAGTTGCGCTTTAGCGCTCTTAACAGTTTGAGAGCGCTAAAGCGCAACTACAAACATTATTTTAAGTGTTCACCCGAACTTGATATGAGCAATACTAAATAAATGTAATTCAAAGTCAGTACAGACAAGCATTGCCTACTTGACAACAAAGATTGTTCGTGAATTATGCGATCGCACTTGATGAGAATGGGGAATTTAAAGGTTAATAGAGCATAGGGTGGGTAATACCTATTAAATCTGGTTTCAAACTAGTAGTGTTAGGTCATTGTCTACTGGAAAAAATGCAATATTGTTCTGATGTGATGCGATCGCACTCTTCTCTCTAATATGGACTTTCAAGGTGAAGAGTGCAGTAGTCAGAGCAACCATACGATAAAATCTATCCATGTTCGACAACACCTGCAAATTCCTTGCTGAAAATTTTCCCAGTAATTTCGCCACTTGGTTGTTAGGTGAAGAAATTACCTTGACTAAGTTAAGCCCGAAAGAACTGTCCCTCGAACCAATTCGCGCAGATGCTCTGATCCTACTACAGTCAGACGAGCTAGTCCTACATATTGAGTTTCAAACTCAACCCGATCAAAAGATCCCTTTTCGCATGGCGGATTATCGTTTGCGAGCATATCGCCGTTTTCCTCAGAAGCGGATGCGCCAAGTCGTCATTTATTTATGCCGAACTGATTCAGAACTAGTTCATCAAACATCATTTACTCTTGAAGAAACTTTCCATCGTTTCCGAGTCATTCGCCTTTGGGAACAACCAACGGAAATATTTCTTCAGACTCCAGGCTTACTTCCCTTCGCAGTTTTGAGTAACACCACCAGTCAAACAAGCACCTTGCAGGAAGTCGCCGCCCAAATTGAGAATATTAGCGACCGAAATGTACAAAATAATGTCACAGCATCAGCCGCGCTGTTAGCTGGGCTAGTATTGGAAGAAGAAGCGATCAGGCGTTTACTGCGGAGAGACATTATGCGCGAGTCAGTCATTTATCAATCAATTAAAGCCGAAGGTCGAGAAGAAGGTCGAGAAGAAGGTCGAGAAGAAGGTCGAGAAGAAGGCATTGAAGAGGGCGTTCGGCGTGTTGCTGTCAATCTACTGAAAGACGGATTGTCTACGGAAGTAGTTGTGAAAGCGACTGGTTTAACAGTTGAACAGGTACAACAATTACAATCTACCTAAGTAGAAAATCAAAGGGAGTAAATATCTGGGTGTTCAGAAGCCACTGGAGGTGCTGTTTATTGAACGTTGTCTGCATTGGCTAAAACCAGGCGGAAGGATGGGGTTTGTTTTGCCAGATGGGATGCATGGGTAATCCAGGAATAGAATATATTCGCTGGTGGATTCTCCGTTATTGTTAGATTATACCGATGCTTTAGAACAAAAAGGTTTATGGGATGCTGATGCGTTGAAACCTGTAGACTCTAAGTAAAGCTGTTAAAGATGGTTTAAAATTATCAGAAACTCTAGGCTCATCTGCCATATATAAAAATATACACAAAAATTGAAATATCTGAGGGGACACACTCACCTTATCCTGACGGGTATCCTTCTCCCAATATTGCGAGAGGGATTGGCTAACTGTAGTTTCCGAGATAGAATGGTTCTGTATTATCACTGAGGGGTAGTGTTGAAATTAATGTTATTTTGTGATTTATTAACCAAAGAAATCATAGAATTTTTGTGTCTGGTCAAGCTTCAGATAGAAATATTGTTGACATTAACTTATTATCGGTAAAGCCGTTTATAAAACATCAAAATTCACTGAATTTAAGCGATATTGCGAATATAGGGAAAACTTGGGATAAACATAGAGCTAATGCTGAACTGATTTCTAATTATTACGCAACAGCGGGTGATCATGAGTTAAATAATTACGCTTGGCGAATTAAAATATGTTCCGAGTTTTTAGAGTTTCAACTATCACCAGAAGAAGCGAGTGGAATTTTTCAACTCAAGTTATTACGTACTAGATTTTGTAGGATTCGTCACTGTCCTGTTTGTCAGTGGCGGCGATCGCTCATGTGGAAAGCCAAAGCTTATAAAATCTTGCCACAGGTTGTTACAGATTACCCCAAGTACCGTTGGTTGTTTGTCACGTTGACAGTAAAGAATTGCCAGATTTCGGAACTGAGAACAACCTTAGATGGAATGAACAAGGCTTTTAAGCGATTAACTGAATTAAAAACATGGTCAGCAAAGGGTTGGGTTAAATCGCTAGAAGTAACTAAGGGTAGGGATGGAGTATCTGCACATCCACATTTACACATTTTAGCAATGGTGCAGCCTTCCTATTTTAGTCATGGCTACTTGTCTCAAGTCAAATGGGTGACATTATGGCAGCAGTGCTTACGAATTGATTACCAGCCAGTTGTTCATATTAGCGCAATCGCAAAACATCATGACCCCACAATACTGATTCCCGAAATTCTTAAGTATCAAGTAAAGGAATCAGATTTAATAGCCGATAGGGAATGGTTTTTAGAGTTAACCCGCCAGTTGTATAAAACCAGAGCAATTGCTATTGGGGGTGTACTCAAACATTATATGCGGGAGTTAGAGAAGAAAAATCAAGACCTCATTAACTGCGGTGAAGAGATGGATGAGGTAAATCAGGAAACTGTATCTTTCCAATGGGACCACAAATTACACAAGGGATATTGAATTAATAAAGATTTATAAAAATATTTAAAATATTAATTTTTAACCAGATAAGCTGTGAAAAATCTACTCAACAACTTAACTTTATTTTTACTTTACCGGAGGAGCCGTAAAAATCTAGTGTCGTCTTAGAGTTACCCAACATGGTGGCAGTACAAAAACAGCAGTTAATTTTTAGCTTCCTCTAACGCTGAAACCAAGCTGTTAGAGCTACTCCCAAGGCATCAGCGGCATCATCAGGCTTGGGAATGGTTTCTAAATTCAACTCTCGGGCTACGGCAAGTTGCACTTCATATTTTTCTGCATTGCCGTGTCCAGTTAAAGCCTGTTTGATTTGGGCTGGCGTAAACTCTACAATTGGGATACGGCTCTGTGCTAAAACTAACATTATCACTCCACGTGCCTGGGCAACGAGGATGGTACTTGCCATACGATAGAAGAATAGTTTTTCAATTGCTACCAAATCGGGTTTTAATTCCGCTATCACGGTGTGCAAATCATCGTATAAAGTACATAACCGTTGACCCATGTCCGTATTAGCAGATGTACTGATGACGCCAAAATCTAGTAGAGTTACTGAGTCATCCCTCCCCTGAGGTTGATTTGGTTGACAAATGATTGCCCCAAACCCTAAAATTGCCAGTCCCGGATCTAATCCCAAAATTCGCTTTTCCATAAACTTCACTTTAAACTAAGCCAAGAAGTTGTTCGACTGGAATCCTGGCAATTAGAACTACCCGGTTTTGATGGAGTGGAATTGAAAAATATAGTAATTCCACGCTTGGTATGTGAACTAGGTAGTGTAAATTTTCTATAAATCATTTTTTTTAGGACTGCTTTGGATCAGGTATGTCAAACGGTTTTCTCAGACAAGCCCTCAACGCCCTGCAAAAGCAGTCGCGCCGTCGCACCTCCCGTCGGGTGAATCAGTGGTTTAAGTGGTTGTCCCCTGGACTATCGATAAAACGTTGGTTACTGATTAGTGTTGGAGGTGTACTGCTAGCCAGTCTGGGGTTTGCTATTTCAATTAAGCTGACACCAATTTTTTGGATAATTGCGTTACTCAAAAGCTTACTGGGATTTATTGCTGACATTCTACCCTACTACGTCAGTGGACCAATAGTCCTATTGTTCGGCTTATTGTTGCTTCTTTGGGGACAAAGCCGCACGGTAGGTTCAATTACTGAGGCATTCAGACTTGAAGGCGATGCAGAACTCGTTGATGTGTTGCTGGCACATCGCCGATTATATCGAGGACCAAAAATAGTTGTCATTGGTGGCGGTACAGGACTTTCCACCTTGCTAAGGGGACTGAAATCATACAGCGCTAATATTACCGCCATTGTCACGGTTGCGGATGATGGTGGATCTTCTGGGCGGTTACGCCGAGAAATCGGAGTCTTACCTCCAGGAGATATTCGCAACTGTTTGGCAGCACTGGCAGATGAAGAAAAGTTACTGACAGAACTCTTTCAGTACCGCTTTCGTGCTGGGGATGGATTGACAGGGCACAGTTTTGGAAATTTGTTTTTGACTGCCTTGAGTGACATTACTGGCGATTTAGAACGAGCGATCGCTGCCAGTTCTAAAGTGCTAGCGATCCGGGGACAAGTTTTGCCAGCGACACTCAGCGATGTTCGTCTCTGGGCGGAGTTAGCTGACGGTCGCCGGATTGAGGGTGAATCTAAAATTACCGAAGCAGGTGGTAGTATTGTCAAAATTGGTTGCATTCCGGAGAATCCTCCAGGTTTGCCAGCAGCCATTAAAGCAATTAAAGAAGCCGATTATATTATCATGGGTCCTGGCAGTCTATACACGAGCGTTATTCCAAATTTACTGGTAACCGAAATTAAAGACGCGATCGCTGCTTCTGCTGTCCCCCGAATCTACATTTGCAACATCATGACTCAACCGGGAGAAACTCAAGGATATAGTGTTGCCGATCACATTAAAGCAATTGATAACGCTTGTGGAAAACCATTATTTAATGCTGTACTCGTACACAAAACATGTCCTACTGCCCGCGCTTTGATCCGCTATGCCCAACAAAACTCCTATCCTGTCTTTCTTGATCGCGAAGCTATATCAGACTTGGGACGGCGGATTGTTTCAGCTAATGTGATGCATGAAGATGAAAACGGCTGTGTGCGTCATGATTCTGAACGACTAGCTCGAGAGTTGTTCCGGTGGTACAGTAAAGCTCAGGATGGAAAATAAAGATTTGTCAATTGTTGATTGTGAGTTGTTAGTTGTTTTTCGCTATTTGTTCATTACTAACGACTGTACGGGCGGGTTTGCCAGGATTGTTCGTTTTTACTCACAAGTTACTAGATTAAACCCACGACACACTAGGTACGGGCGGGTTTGCCAGGATTGTTCGTTTTTACTCACAAGTTACTAGATTAAACCCATGACACACTAACCATTAACAATCATCAAATGCATGAAAATTTTTCTTCAAAATATAGCAGCGACGCGATCGCTTGGGATCGCTCTTGGTCAATCCCTCTCTTCCGGTTATATCGTTTTATTAGAAGGTGATTTAGGTGCTGGCAAAACTACCCTAATTCAAGGCATAGGGGAAGGTTTAGGCATTACTGACGCAATTGTGAGTCCGACTTTCACCCTCATTAACGAGTATACAGAAGGACGCATACCCCTTTATCACTTGGATTTATATCGCTTAGAACCAAAAGAAGTTGTCGCGTTGAATTTAGAAACCTACTGGGAAGGAGTTGATCTCATACCAGGAATTGTGGCGATCGAGTGGGCAGAAAGAATTCCCTATCAATTAGATAGTTATCTTCGCATACGTTTGACTTATGGAGATGAGGAAACTCGTCAGGCCGAAATTACGTCATTCAATTGTGGTATCGATCAAGTCATCGCGTCGATACCAATATGACTTGAATTCATCCTCCAACAACCTTTGAGCATTGTCTCCCAAGAACGGAAGCAGAATTCGTGAATATCCTTAATTGCCGATTGACAGTGGAAAGAACTTCATCCAAAGCGTCGTACAATTGGTTCTTAGGTATTAGATCCAAGAGATATCCACACAGCCAAATATTCGCAAAGTGCCTATCAACTGTCGAGGGTGAATTCCAGATAGGTCAAATCGACCACTACCACGCTCTTCGCACCCATTTATTAACGTTACCATAATTGTTACCAAATTTCAATTCACGGTTTTTAAACAGCAGATATCAGTGGCAAACGCTTGTGATTGCCCTTTTAAAGTGTTAAGACTGTCAATCATGAATAGTCATTTCCAACTAATGAGCAATGACAATCTTCACGATAATTTGTGCAAGTTTATTGGCGTCTTCGTTCCTGCATTGATATCTGCTGGCTTTTTTACTTAGCTCGGCGATTCCCTATTTATCAACGTCTCTGTAGAGTTGTTCTGATGCAGGTAATATACAGCTAGGTGCTAAAGTTCTTGAATGACTGCACTCCTAGCAGATAGAACTCACTTGAGTTGGGTGATAAACTCTTTTGAGCAGGATTTGCGCAGATAGCTATACTACGATTATGCTTTTTTTGCTTCAGGATGGAGCAGTCTGTTCTACAAACTAACTAGATACTGCATACCTGAATGCGAACATTTTTTCGAGTCTCGAATGTTGAAGAAGAACGTAACGTAAAAGCCAGAACATTCCGCTTCAGAGCCGGAGACAAAAGCAGTGGTGGGAAATGCAGAGAATATTACTTGCTGTTCTAAGATGAGTCTTTGCTTTTTGTAGAGGTTGTAGAAGATATCCTCGCTCTTATCATCAAATACAACGCTCCAGGTTTTTGCACACTGAAAGAAAGTGTCGCCGCAGCTGCATTCTGGTGTTATATTAGATATATATTGCCGCCTGCAAAACTTTTGAGCAATGAATCCTAAAGTTTTTTCCCAGAATCGAGGTTTTTCATAAGTTTTTACTTGCAAGGCAGATTTTTTGAAAGTATCATATAAGACTTTTAGCTCTCCTTTCAATTTGAGTAAACGTTTATTTTCATATAGCAATAAGCTTTTGCTTATTTGATTATGCAGGTGAGGAAGTTGTTCAATCTGTTCTCTCGAATCATTATTGGCAGTTGGGACTAGACTGATATCATTTTTCCTGCAACCCGACAGTGATTCAAATAAAGGAACTTCAAAAAGCAAAAGGCGATAAAACTTGAAAAACATTAGGTTTGAGTCTGCGCGAATTGTATGCATAAAAGCATTTCTCAATAAAAATCAAGGATCTTGCAGAAATTAGTCATGTTGATTCAGCCGGATTGATTTCTACTTTTCTCTTCTTAAGAGAGAGAACAAATCCGGATTCTCAAATACTCAAAGCGAGTCGAGAAAAGTTATACATCAATTAAGAGCTTAATCACCTGTTTCACTGATCTCTACGTTTAGTATTCCCAAATTAAGTTCGTTTTTTATACATGGCAAACGACTAATTCTAAATCAATGAGATAATTAAATTTAAATTAAATAATTACACAAGATATTCTAATGAGGTCTTAAAATTATTAGTTCGTATTTACACTTAAGTACAAATACGAATTGAAATTTTCATCTAGAATGGCAAATGCTTAATAAATAGAGTCGAATTGTGTAGATCCCGTGTCATTTCTTTCTAGTTCATGTTTATTTTGCAGAAACTCCAATTCCTTCAAAATGTTCAGGAGATTGGATCGACGAGCGCTTTCTCAGCAGAGACGAAAAAGCTTTTTGCATCGACTGAACTTTGATGACTGTAAACCCATTTCCAAACGGTCGATTTGACGTACAAAGTTGGCTTCTGGTGAAATTCCTGCTTCATACTCTTCCCATAAAGCCAAGTAAGTTGAGCTACTAGGCAGTTTCGACAAAACTTGTTGCACGGACTGGCGTTCGAGAAGCTGTTTCTCCAAAGCTTCTACCTTATCTAGTGGTGTAAAGTCGCCTGCATAAATTTCTCCAAAATCGTGCAACAGTGCCATGCAAATCACTTTTTGCTTGTTTAATTTAGGGGAAAAGCGTCGGCAAGAAATAGCGCTAATAATGTCAGGCAAAACGAATGCTCAGCAACGCTCTCACAATGTTGTTCACAGGACACCATGCTGTAACCAACCTTGACGGTAAAGTTGCTTGAGATGATTAAATTCAAAATATGCTTCGACAATAGCCGATACTTCTTTGTGACTGAGAAGACTGTGGGGAATCAAGGCTTTGGTCTTCATCATGGTGAGTCCCCTAAGATGAAAGGATAATCAATCTTATTCAAGATACTGTCTCTACTGCCAACTGGAGCTACGAGCTTTGAGTAAACTTTAAAGCTTGACCGCGCACTTCAGTATACAATTGACCTTTACTGTAAACAATTTGACCTCCAACTATAGTGACAACAGGCCACCCAGTCAGATTCCAGCCTTCAAAAGGACTCCAACCACATTTAGTTAACAATTCCTCACGGCGTACCGGGTGGTAAGTGTTCAAATCTACCAGAACTAAATCGGCATCGTAGCCTGGAGCGATCGCTCCCTTGTTCAAAATACCGTATGCTTTTGCCACAGCCGTTGACATCCAGTTAGCAACCGAGGCAATAGTACACCTTTGCTCCATTGCAGCGGTTAACATCAAAGGCAGAGAGGTTTCCACTCCTGGCATTCCAGAGGGACTTTTGGGATATTCTTGAGCTTTTTCCTCTAAAGTGTGAGGTGCGTGATCTGTCGCAATGAAGTCAATCACACCGTCGCGCAAAGCTTGCCAGAGAACCTCATTATCGTGGGGTGATCGCAAAGGAGGATTCATTTGCGCTTTTGTACCAATCTTCTCATAAGCACTCGTATTCAACAACAAATGCTGTGGTGTCACTTCTGCCGTTACCCAACTCGGTTTATCCTGACGCAGTAAGTCTGCTTCTTCGGACGTTGACATGTGTAGAATATGTAGACGTCGTTGGTATTTTTTAGAAAGTTTTAGTGCAAGTTGAGTAGCCAGGAGTGCCGCTTGATTGTCTTGAATTTGGGAGTGAACTGCAGGATCGTGAATGTCGGCAAATTCCTTTCTCCGTTGGTAAATTCTAGCTTGATCTTCTGCATGAACAGCAATTAGGCGATCTCCTTTAGCAAATATTGCCTCAAGTGCTGCATCTTGATCAACCAGTAATTCACCGTGCATTGATCCCATAAAAATCTTAATCCCCGGCGTTGGGTTTGCCGTCAGCAAATCTGGCAGATCCTCTGCTGTTGCCCCAATAAAAAAGCCATAATTAACAAGACATTTTTGGGAGGCACGTTGTAGTTTATCATCAAGTGCAAGTTGAGTAACGGTTAGGGGGCGTGTATTTGGCATTTCCAAAAAGGACGTAACTCCTCCTTTAGCACAAGCACAACTAGCGGTGAACAAGTCTTCCTTATATTCTAATCCTGGTTCTCGGAAATGTACCTGAGGATCGATGACTCCTGGCAACAAAGTTAACCCATCAGCGTCAATGACTGTGGTTGATGTTGTAGTAGAGATTTCTGGTGCGACTTCGACTATTGTGCGATCACTCGTTAGCACATCAGCGATCGCTAATTCACCATTAGGTAAAATAATTTGAGCGTGACGAATCAGCAAACTTATGGGAGATGGCATTATTGTCATTCGATTGTAGATTTTAGATTTTAGATTTTAGATTTTGGAGCCACAACAAGTGCGAGGCGTCACTTTGTTGTAGCATCTACCGTCAATGTGGCGTGATTTTAGATTTATTCCTCTGTTTGTACCATTCATAAGTACCATCAAGGAATCATCTGCCAAGAGCGTAAAATAAATTTCAAAGTAAATTTGTACAATTAAGATTAACAAATAAAGGTAAGCATTCAGCCTGTAGTTTCAATCTGTAGAGCACGTATAGTTTATCAGGGTTATGCCAGGTCTGTTGAATTCACAATTCTCACTCTTACAGCTAACCCCTAACTACTAATTATTGAATGCTGACAATCAAGTATCCCTAAGCGGACTTGTTAATTAAAAGCCGCACGCCTTTACTTAAATAATTTCATGCAAAATAAAGTGTCTGATAACAATTCTAGCCAACAACCCGATAATTCCTGGATAGCAGAACTCGTTAGAACAATTGTACTGAGTATTTTCTTAGCCTTAGGGATTCGTTCCTTTGTTGCTGAGGCGCGTTGGATTCCCTCTGGTTCTATGGAACGGACGCTACATGGGACAAACAATCAGTGGGAGGCAGATAAAATTATCGTCGATAAGTTAAGTTATAAATTTTCTTCTCCCAAACGGGGAGATATTGTAGTCTTTTCACCTACACAAGAGCTACAAAAAGAAAGTTTTAAAGATGCTTTTATTAAGCGTGTGATTGGTTTACCAGGAGACAAGATAGAACTTAGGGACGGTCAAGTTTATATTAACAACAAGCCCCTTCAAGAAAAGTACCTTGACGCCGATCAGCGTACATCTATTGATGTTTGTAGATCGGAAATCAACCCGAGCTACTTGTCCAAACCTCAAACAATACCACCCAACTCATATGTAGTACTAGGTGATAACCGTAACAATAGTTACGATAGTCGTTGCTGGGGTCTAGTTCCTAAAGAGAATATCATTGGTCATGCTGTATTTCGCTTTTGGCCCCTAAACCGTGTTGGAGAAATTGATAAGTCGCCCGTATATCCATAGTTAAATTAGAAAGATTCATAAATTATTTATACTTAAAAGAATCTTTTCAGTTAAATTTCAACAACCGAAGGAAGAGGGATTGCATCGCCGAGGATCTGTCTTTCTTCTTTCTTCGGTTGTTTTCGCTCAAGTTTATTTATTTTCATCCTCCTCTCCCCCGAATGCAATAAATTATCTATCTAAACGTTCTACATTTCCCAGTCACGTAGCATAATAGAGATGTGACTGATCACTTCGACCCTTTAAGATCCCTGAAAGAAAGTCGCTGGTTCAAGCTCATCTGCGGAGCTAGCTTCCAACATCTACCTGCGGTCAGAAATTTAGCATTAGCCTACACACTGGCTGGCGCTGACTGTATAGATGTGGCGGCTGATCCTGCTGTGATTGCGGTAGTGCTTGAAGCGCTACAAGTTGCCCGTCAGTTGACAATAGACGCGAACCAGCGAGGCTTTTGCGGAAGTGGAAAGTCTCCACTGTTGATGGTTAGCCTCAACGATGGGGAAGATCCTCATTTTCGGAAAGCTGAATTTAATTCCACTCAGTGCCCTACTGATTGCCCTAGACCATGCGAAAGCATTTGTCCAGCGCAAGCCATTGTTTTTAACAGTATAAAAGATGATTTTTCGGGAGTTATATCACCAAAATGTTACGGTTGTGGCCGTTGCATTCCGGTATGTCCATATGAGATAATTGATACAAAGTCATATGTATCATCACTAAAAGATATTGCGCCTTTAATACTGTCAGCTGGGGTGGACGCTATAGAAATTCACACTAATGTTGGGCATTTAGCAGAATTTAAAAGATTGTGGCAAGTCATTTCACCGTGGGTTGAGCGGTTGAAGTTACTTGCTATTAGCTGCCCAGATGGAGATGGTATGATTGACTACCTTCATACCCTTGCCGATCTGATTGCTCCGCTACCGTGTGTTCTCATTTGGCAAACAGATGGTCGTCCCATGAGTGGTGACATTGGTGATGGTACTACTCATGCAGCTGTGAAATTAGGGCAAAAAGTCTTGGCTGCTAGATTACCCGGATATGTGCAGTTAGCAGGAGGTACTAACAGCTATACCGTTGTTAAGTTAAAGGCAATGGGACTACTAAACAGTCCTGAGTTCCGAGTGCTGAGTCCTCAGAAAAAGTCTACGACTCAGGAACGCTCCTCGCCACAATGGGAACCAAACCCAGGCGCTGGCTCCTCAGTACTCAGGAACGCTCCTCGCCACAATGGGAACCAAACCCAGGCGCTGGCTCTTCAGCAGTCATTTATTGCTGGTGTAGCATACGGTAGCTACGCACGTCGGTTGCTGTCACCGATTATCGAGCAATTAGAAGCAAGGGAGGTGAATAACATCAGTATTAAGGCTACTGTCCGCCTAGAGGAACAACCAGAATTACTTTGGCAAGCTGTAGGACTTGCTCATTCTCTTGTTTCCCAACTCAAGTCGCATTCCTAGGACTCTTGAGTACATTGGGGACACTTTCAATCTTACCTACACCGGAGAGAAGGGAAAACTTGCCAGCACTCAAGTAGTTTCTCATATTAAGGGTTTCCCTTGATACAAGATGCTCCTTATTAAAGAACTGCATAGCACATCTCCTCAACTTTAAAGACTAAAGCAAGGAAGTGTCCTCGCTATCTCTAAAAACGTCACCATAGTATAGCATGACGATTACAGACGATCTCCAAAAGTTGTTAGACATTTTGCCCCAAGACCTACAGCAGATACTAGAGACCCATCCCCAACGAGATAGTTTAGTAGAAGTGGTCTTGGATCTGGGTCGTCGCCCAGAAGCTCGTTTCCCCCATCTTGCTGAGTATCTGAGTGAAACACCGATAACTCAGGAACAGATCGATGAATGTATTCAGCGAGTGGGAACCTTTGGCGGAGATAATCGGGCAGGAATTGAGCAAACTTTACATAGGATCAGCGCCATCCGCAACCGTACAGGTAAGATTATTGGCATCACCTGCCGTGTTGGGCGGGCGGTATTCGGAACGATTGGCATGATCCGCGATTTGGTAGAAACTGGAAAATCGATTCTCATGCTGGGACGCCCAGGTGTAGGCAAAACCACCGCCTTACGGGAAATTGCCCGTGTTTTAGCGGATGATCTCCAAAAAAGAGTTGTCATTATTGATACATCAAATGAAATTGCTGGCGATGGTGACGTTGCTCACCCGGCGATCGGTCGCGCACGGAGGATGCAAGTCGCCCATCCAGAACTTCAGCATCAGGTGATGATTGAGGCAGTGGAAAACCATATGCCAGAAGTCATCGTTATTGATGAAATTGGTACAGAATTGGAAGCAATGGCGGCTCGTACTATTGCAGAACGAGGCGTTCAGTTGGTAGGAACTGCACACGGAAACCAAATTGAAAATTTGATCAAAAACCCTACCCTCTCCGATTTAGTTGGTGGTATTCAAGCTGTGACATTGGGGGATGATGAAGCTAGAAGGCGGGGTAGCCAAAAGACTGTTTTAGAACGCAAAGCCCCTCCCACCTTTGAAATTGCTGTGGAAATGTTAGAACGGCAACGCTGGGTTGTCCACGAAAGTGTTGCTGATACAGTAGATACCCTCCTCCGAGGACGTCAGCCAAACCCGCAGGTGAGAACTGTTGATGACGACGGCAACGTGACAACGAGTTTACGTCAATTACCGACAAACGGTCGTATACACGCCTTGAGTGGAGAGGAATCTTTTGTGCCACCGCGACAATCGAATAATGGTTGGCGTGCTTCAGGTCAAATGCTACCACTGCCGTCATTATCTTTAGAGCGAGAAAGGGGTTCGGTGCAAGGCGAGTTTGATCGCTTGCTTGATGAATCTCTGGATCACTCTGACGGTTTTGATTTCTCCGGCATCAGACAAGCAGGCCCAAATGGCGAAGATTTACCCCTACACGTTTATCCTTATGGTGTCAGTCGCAGTCAATTGGAACAAGTCATTGATGTGCTGAATTTACAAGTGGAATTGACAAAAGATATGGACACTGCAGATGCAGTCTTGGCACTGCGATCGCATGTCAAAAACCATGCCAAATTACGGCAAATGGCAAAAGCCCGTCATGTCCCCATCCACATGATTAAATCCAGTACCATTCCACAAATCTCTCGAGCCTTACGGAGATTGCTCAATCTCGAAGATCCTGATTTTCCTGATGACAGTGAACTGCAATTATTTCTTCATAACGGCAGTGATGATGAAATGGACGCCCTAGAAGAAGCAAGACTTGCCGTAGAGCAAATCGTGATTCCTAAAGGACAGCCAGTCGAATTATTACCACGTTCTGCCTCTGTACGCAAAATGCAACACGAGTTGGTAGAACACTATCGTCTGAAGTCTCATAGTTTTGGGGATGAACCAAATCGGCGTTTGAGAATTTATCCAGCTTAACAAAAAAGTAGGAATTGGATAATGTAGTCAGTAGCTCTCATCCGGAAAAGAACCCCACCCCTAAGATTGCGGCTCACGCTCTAAGCTTCCCACCTCATTCTTCGGGGTCGGAAGCTTGGATCTAGTACATCAACAGCGACTCCCATGTAATATGTCAAGATATGTTGAAAAACTTGGTCGATTTCCGACCAATCGTTAATGAAACTAAATCTCAATAAATTAGTTGATTTGTGAAGGAGCTTTTGGGCTATAAAGCTTATTGTTTATACATTCTAGCTTTTCTGTTTCCATCTCATAAATCTATATAAAGGTAGATGTATGAAAAGTTTATATCATCATAATGGAAGACAACAGCGTATAAGCAGTTATAATACTATACCGCCTTAGATAGATGCGGTTATATAACCCTCAATGTCAAAGGTAAACAGCTCGCATCAACACGACTTGTATCAAGTCTCTTCAGATTTAATACTTGCAAAAACTGCAAGTGCGATCGCCATCAGTGTCGGCTGTTTGGCATTGTTAGGTTGGTGGCTCGATCTAGAGTTTCTGAAGAATTTTTTCTCGCTGAGTATGGTGCCAATGAAAGCGAATGCAGCACTGAGCTTTATTTTGGCTGGTGTGTCGCTTTGCCTGTGTTTGAGAAAACAGCCTGAGGAGAAGAAATTTCTTGTCCTGCCATCGCTTGTAAACCTTTTTTCTAAAGCATCTACAGTTACCATTTCCTCAGTAGGTTTATTCACACTCTGTCAATATATTTTTGGTTGGAATCTGGGTATAGATCAACTGCTGTTTCATGACTCGGCAACGGCTATATTTACATCCCATCCAGGAAGAATGGCACTGAATACAGCATTGAACTTTTTACTTGTTAGCAGAGCTATAGAGCTTCTGAATAAACCAAAAACTCATCGCAGTTATTGGTATGCTCAGATTTTCGCCCTCTTGGTAACTGTGATTTCTGGACTTGTGCTTATGGGCTATGCCTACAAAGTGAACATTCTCTGTAGCATACTCCCTGACACAAAACCAATGGCGTTGCATACTGCAGTTACGTTTATAGTCATTTGTGCGGGAATTTTAGGGGCACAGACAGATCAAGGGTTAATGCGGGCGATCACAAGCGATACTTACAGTGGCTTGCTGACACGTCGTTTGTTAATTGCCGCGATCGCAGTGCCTTTGGTATTAGGGTGGTTAATTCTGCAAGCAGAAGATGCAGGGATTTACGAGTCGTCGTTGGCGTTATCGCTGCTTGTAGTGGTGCTGATTATCAGTTTCTGCGTTTTGATTTGGCAGAATGCGACGCTAGTAGAAGGGCTGAGCTATGAACGCGACTGTGTTAAACAAGCACTGAGGGCTAAAGAGGAAAAACTCAAAAGTTTCATGGATGCTAACTTGATCGGTATTCTGTTTGGTGACGAGCAAGGCAATATCCAACAAGCAAACGACGAATTTCTACGGATGATTGGCTACTCGCAAGAGGATCTTATTTCCGGGATAAATTTTACTGACATCACTCCACCAGAGTGTCTGCACTTAGATGTGCAAGGTATTGCAGAGGCAACGGCTAACGGTGCTTGTAAGCCCTATGAGAAAGAATACATTCGTAAGGACGGAAGCCGCGTTCCAGTTTTGGTAGGTTATACGCTGGCGGGAGAAAAAAGGGAAGAGTCAGTCGCGTTTATTTTAGACTTGAGCGATCGCAAGCAGGCATCGGAGGCTTTACGTCAGAGCGAAGAAAGATTCCGGTTAGCAGTCAATAATATCCCTGATGCCTTTGTGATATATGATGCTCAGCGAAGGTTTCAGTTTGTGAACCAGACAGTACTAGACAGCATTCAAAAGTCGAAAGAGGAAATCCTGGGACGTACCAATGAGGAAATCTTTCCTCCTACTGTTTATGAATCTTATCTTCCAACTTTAATCAAGGCAACAGAAACACGCAGTTTACAATCGATAGAAACCACAAATCATTTAGCAGATCTTAACCCAGTCACGACATTTATCAAGTACGTGCCGATTCTAAATGACAAGGGAGAAATCTATCAGATTCTGGGATTTGCTGAGGATATCACAGTGCGCAAGCAGGCTGAGTCAGCACTGAGTAACCAGCAAAAATGGCTGGAAGAAGTTCTAAACCTGATGCCGACACCACTGCTGTTTATTGAACCGGGTACGGCAAGGGTAAAGTTTGCGAATAAAGCTGCTGACGAAGTGGCAGGGGGGAAATATCCCAAAGCAACATCAGCAGAAGACTATCATACCGTTTACTATTCTACTGACGCAGCAGGAATCCCCATACCCAACGAACAGGCTCCAGGGGTAAGGGTATCTCGTGGCGAACATGTAGAGGGATTTGAACTTGACTGGCACACATCGGTAGGAATCCGCTCTCTATTGGTGTCTGCTGATACTTTGCCAGCCATGCACAGCTATTCAGCTACTTGTGTTTTGACATTCCAAGATATTACTAATCTCAAGCGGGTGGAAAAAGCGCTATCATTGGGTTATAAGAGGCTCCAGCTATTATTTGATACAGCAAACGCACTGCTCTCGAGCCAAGAACCAGGGACACTCATTGATAGCTTGTTTAGAAAACTTTCGGAGCAAATTGGTTTAGATGTTTACCTTCATTATTTGGTTGATGAAAAATCTCAGGCAATTCAGCTAACGTCCTACAGTGGTATTTCCGAGGAATTGGCTAAAGAAATAGAATGGTTACACTATGGTCAAGCAGTATGTGGCACTGTAGTAGCAGAACGCAGTCCAATAGCTGTAGAAAACGTGCAGCAATCAACTGACTCAAAGACAGAAATCATTCGCTCTGCAGGAATTACAGCATATTACTGTTACCCATTGATAGCACAAGGACGAATGCTCGGTACTCTTTCGTTTGGAAGCCGCAGTCGGGTTAAGTTTAGTCAGAATGAAATTGGGATGATGCATGCGGCTTGCGATCAGATCGCGATCTCGATGGAACGCTTGCGTTTGATTGCTTCTTTGCAAGAACAAACAGAGCAATTAAAAGAAGCGAACCGCATGAAAGATGAGTTTTTGGCCATCTTATCCCATGAGTTGCGATCGCCCCTCAACGCCATTCTCGGCTGGGCACAGCTTTTGCGTTCCCGCAAGCTTGACGACAAGAAAAAAGCTCAAGCCGTTGAAACAATTGAGCGTAATGCCAAAGCACAAACACAGCTGATCGAAGACTTGTTAGATATTTCGCGGATGATTAGAGGACAGTTACGTCTTAATGTCCGCGATTGCGATCTTACCTCGATTATTGAGGCAGCGATCGATACTGTCCGTCTGGCGGCTGAAGTAAAGAAAATCGATTTAAAATTTTCGATTTTAGATTTTCAGTTGAACAATACTCGCTATACAGAAGAAATTGCACGAACACCCCAGCCCACAGTCGCATCACCAAAATTAATCGTTTCTGGTGATGCAGAACGCTTGCAACAAGTGATCTGGAATTTGTTATCCAATGCTATCAAGTTTACACCTGCGGGCGGTCGGATAGACATTTGCCTCTCAGTGGAAGAATTTTGTGAAAGAACCGAACAGTCTTCAAGCTATGCGAAAATCACGGTAAAGGACACAGGCATTGGTATCAGTCCTGAGTTTCTCCCTTATGTCTTTGATCGCTTTCGTCAAGCTGATAGTTCCAGTACAAGATCTCATGGAGGATTGGGACTGGGATTAGCACTCGTGCATCATTTAGTCGAACTGCATGGTGGCACTGTCTGTGTCGATAGTCTGGGTGAGGGGAAAGGTACAACCTTTATACTTCAACTGCCACTTGTGCAGGAAAGTAGGAAAACAGCAGAAATAAGACAAAGGTACGAAAAAAATTATTCTCAGCAGAGATGTATTGTTTCTCCTGGACCTATGCTTGAGGGTGTGAAAGTACTAGTTGTTGATGACGAATATGATACGCGTGATTATATTACCACAGTTCTTCAACAGTGTCAAGCTGAAGTTAAAGCAGTGGCCTCAGCCCAGGAGGCACTCGATACCCTCCAAGAATGGAACCCAGATGTTCTGGTGAGCGATATTGGCATGCCACAGGAAGATGGTTACTCATTGATCCGTAAAATACGCAGACGCGAAGCCGTTTATCATCAGACATTGCGCGAGCAAAGAAGCCTCTCGTCACCAGAGCAATTTAAGAAAATTCCAGCAGCAGCATTAACAGCGTTTGCTAGGGCAGAGGATCGGACGCGAGCCATTCAGGAAGGTTTTCAAATGCATTTGCCCAAACCTGTTGAGCCTGCCGAGTTAGCTACAGTCGTCGCCAGTCTAGCTGGACGTCAAATAGTGATGAGTGATGAGTGATGTGTCAGAAGAAAATCAAGAAAGAAACATTCCAAATTTCAACTCATATTCATTCTCATAACTCATTACTGTATTTCAACTCATATCTTCTCTCACTTCATTCTCATAACTCATTACTTATTACTCATCACTGTTTTCGGTGTATATCTTTGACGAGTAAATATCGCTAACAGTAAAACTAGAAAAGTTAAAATTCCAGCTAAATATAAAGGATAACTATACGTCTGGATATTAGATTGATGAATCAGCATACCAGCAATGATAGGTCCAACTGCGTTGGAAATGCTTAAGTAAGCAGAATTAATACCAATTACAGTTCCTTGTTCGTCTAGATTAGCATTGAGAGAAATTAAGGTATTGATGATAGGTTGAACTAGAGAATTGAGAACTGAAAAAAGTATACTAACCTCAAGAAAATAAACAACACTGGGTACAATTGGCATCAAAATAAATGATAGGCTACGGATAAATAAAGCGAAAAATAAAATGCTTACTAAAGCAAATTTACGAGTGAGGATTGAAACTCCCCAGGTTTGCATAATGACGCCTAATACTCCAAACAATAAAAATACGAGTGCTATGGACTGACCGTTCTGACCCAGGACATTAATAAAGTAAGGTTGCCAAGCATAGGTAAAAATAGTGAATGTCATCCCGATAAAGAAATTGATAATGAGGAGAATACCTATTTTTGGAATAGCCAGACCTTTAATTAAGTTACCCAAGCCTAAATCGAAAATATTGTGTGCTTTCTCTGCTTTTTTTTGGAGAGTTTCGGGAAGAAAAAAGATAGTGATCAAAAGAGCTATAAAGGCGATCGCACTTGAAACCAAAAAAGAAGCGCCTAAAGAAATTTTCTGCGCTTGTAAACTAATAGCCGGTCCCAAGATAAAACCCAAACCAAAAGTTGCTCCAAAAATTCCAAACCCTCTGGCTCTATTTTCTGGAGAACTCGTATCGGAAATAATTGCTTGAGCGACTGAAGTGTTTCCTCCAGTAATTCCATCCAAAAGTCTTGCTATAAATAGAATAGGTGCTGTTGTAGCAGTTCCAGCCATGAAACTAGCGATAACAGTTCCAGCTAAACTGATAATCAGTAAAGGCTTTCTCCCAAAGCGATCTGAGAGTTTGCCAATGATAGGGGTCGCGATAAATTGAGCTAAAGAGTATATTGAAAATAAAAAGCTTGTTTGGAAGTCATTTAACCCAAATTGCTTACCATAAAGATAAATAATCGGAATTAAAATTGTGAAGCTGAGAGAGTTAATGAAACCAATTAACGAAGTAATCCAAAAGTTGCGATTCATATAGCATTCCTAAATAATTCGTGAGAGCGGAGAAACCCGTTTTCCTAAAGAAACTAGATGCTTGAAGCTTTGGATTTTTATAACTTAAATTAGATTACTACATTAATACTATTTAGGTTAAGAATATGGCCTTTTTGAACAGACTGTTCCTGAGCCAAGGACGCAAAATCCGAACGAGAATATTTAGTACATCAACTATTTATGTTGGCTATCTATCATACTGTTTGACTTATTGCAACTAAACTACTACAGCAATTTACCATTATTTGTTGACAACAAATCTTATATCCTTTCATACAGATGACTTTTCATCGGTGTGGATATTACAAGATCTCTGACAACTTTTACGAAGTCGGGGCTCTTAGTTGGAGCGTGTTTGATTTATCAATGCTATCTGACTGTCGTCTTGGGTAGGGGTCACGACTAGAAGGTATAATATGTAAGGGTTACATCGTTCAAATCGTTATTCTGCATTTCCAAAAATTGTTATCCAATTGTTACTAACTTGACTACTACATGAGAAGCTGAATGCAGCTGCCCTTGAAACTAAATCATACTTATTACTCCAATGAGACTTAGACAGAAGAAACGGTCGAAGAACCAACGGCGGCGTCGATACCCGTTGATTCATATTCAGATTCAAGATGGGCATTTTCACATCAAGGGAATGGGTGCGTGGTACTCGTACTGGCGCGATCCTTACCATTTACTGTTGACAATTCCCTGGAGTGGCTTTTTCGGGTTGATTGCTCTATTTTACATATGTATTAATACCTTGTTTGCCTTAGCCTACTTAGCAGGAGGAAATTGCATCAACAACGCCCGACCAGGATCTTTCCTAGATGATTTCTTTTTTAGCGTTCAAACTCTAGCTTCTATTGGCTATGGTGCGATGTACCCCAAAACAACCTACGCCAATACCGTTGTCACACTGGAAGCAATGATCAGTCTTGTGGCAGTTTCTGTGTTGACTGGCTTAGCCTTTGCGCGTTTCTCTAGACCGACAGCTCGTGTCATTTTTACCCGTGTAGCGGTGATTGCACCCCATGAAGGCGTACCTTCCTTGATATTTCGTGCAGCTAATAAGCGCGGTAACCAGATTCTCGAAGCGCAGTTGCGAGTATACTTGATGCGCGATGAAATGAGTGCTGAAGGACAGCATATGCGTCGATTCTACGATCTCAAACTGGTGAGACACCAGACACCCAGCTTCATGCTAACCTGGATGGCAATGCATCCCATCGACGAGTTTAGTCCTTTATATGGAATGACCGCTGAGTCTCTGATTGCCACAAAAACGACAATTGCGATTTCTCTCAGTGGAATTGATGAAACAGTTGTACAGACAATCAATGCCCGTCACACTTATAGCGCTCATGATATTATGTGGAACAATCAATTTGTAGATATTGTTCACCACACGGATGATGGACACCGCTACATTGATTACAACTGCTTCCACAATGTAGTGCCGATAGAAGTCATAGATTGATGTTGTGTCCGAGCTATTCTGACGAGTCGCAGACTCACAATAGCAGAAGCAGCAAACACAACTAAACCAATCATGGTATCTGACTTAGGACCATTTGCTTGCTTGGATGAAGTTCTAGCAATCTGGAAGCCCAGGATATGTCGGATAGAACCTATTTTATCTGGTTCTGGGAAGGTATTAGCTGCGTAAGAGTTAATACCGTAAGTATTTACAGATAAAGTTTTCCCGTTGGCACTGATATCAAGGGTGACGTAGTTGAAGGTATCGGGGGTGTAAAAATCTACAGGTTGGCGTAGGCTATCTGCTTGGGCGTCACCTTCACGGAATACCTTCTGAAGTCCGGGATACTTGGGATCTAGACCCAGAGGGTTAATATTCTTTGTTTTCTGCGACGCAACAATAGTGTCTGTGAAAAATTGAATAGTGCCAAAGCTGTGGACAGGAATTTTATCAGGTCCACTGGCACCGATGGGACCAGCAACGATGGTGAAAGTATCAGGGATAATGGTACGATTGGCGGGGTTTTTGGGGTCTGTTACATAAGTTAGTTCATTGACGCGGTTCTGGTGGTCATCGGTGGAGAGAAAAACTACGTTGTCGATTTTATTTTCAGCAATGAACTTGAGTATTTCATTCCGTTCAGCCCGATAGCCTCCAACCCAAGATTTGCCTGCATCTTCTCCTACTTCATCAATTGGTGAGGAAATCGCAATAATTTTCCAGGGTATGTTACTCTGTTGGGCATTCAGAAGTGTTTGTTTAAACCAGTTAAGTTGAGTTTTCCCAAGCATAGTGCGTTGGGGATTATCTGCACGCACACCTGTATCATCAGCACCTGCTGTTGTTTTCATGCGGATGTCACGATAAGAGCGATCGTCTAAATTGATAAAAATGCTACTTGCTCCCCACTGCTGAGCAAAATATAGCTGTTGTGTACCATCTGTACGAGGGTCATCTGTAGTAGAAATAATTTTTTCTCGAATTGGCTGGTAGTCGTTGTAAGCTTTGACTAAAGCTTTAAAACCATCTGTTTTATTGATAAATGTACTGGTTGTATTCACATCATTCGCCTGATTACTGGCATCAACACCAATGCCCCCAGGAATGCCTGCTGGTGCGCCACCGTTAATAAATTGCTTATTGCCGAGTTCGTGGTTGTCCAGGAGGGTATAGTTGCTACTAGCCGCAAACAGCTTTTGCAAACTTGGAAAACCTCCTGCTTTCACCGGTTCTAACTGCTCTCGGTACTTGCGATAATAATCTACCAAGGCTTGAGTGGGGTTAGCAAAGGCGTCAGTACAAGCTTCAGAGATAGCGCTTTTCGTTTCGTAAATTGTGTCGCCTAAAAAAATGAAGTAGTCTAAATTGAGCTTGTTAAACTCTTTAGTTGAGGGGTATGGACGCCACTGACTGTCAGCATCCCCACTGAAACCAAACTTGACAGCAACTTTTTCTGTTTTTGCAGGTGCAGTTTTGAAGGTGCCAACTGGACTTATCTGTCCATCTGCTGCTAAAAAGCGATAGTAATAACGTATACCACTTTTTAACCCAGTGACATCAAGTTTCAAGGTGTAGTCACGGCTGGGGTTAGTTGCACCTTTAGAGGAGTACAAAATCTGGTTGAATTTAGAGTTAGTGGAGATTTGAGCAGTTAAATTACTAACAGCACCTTGTTTGGTCGTGGAATCAACAGTCCTCGTCCAAAGAATTGCACTGGTATCTGTAGCATCACCAGCAGCTACACCATTATATGCGATCGCAGCGATCGCTAAAGAGGGGGAAACAGTGAGCAGAATGACTGTAAGTGCCGTAACTAGACACAAAAATCTTAGGGGTATGAAGGGAAACACGCTTTTGTTGTGATTTTTCAGAGCGCCGCAATTATAGTCGTATATGTTGCATTAGTCACGCAGTTTTTTCAAAATTCTGAATGCAGATTGTATCTATCGCTGTCTTATTTAAGTGATGAAACACTCGTGAGGTAGGATTTATGGCAATTTTGTCAAAAGATTTGCGATCGCCATCTGAAAAATCGCACCTGATGGCGATTCTTAACAAACCTACTGTATTCAATTTAAAAATGCAATAATTGCTATGGATTGACAGCAGGAGCATGTATGAGTCCGGAACAATTGCTTTTAGAGAAATGGCGATCGCTTCCCCCAGATAAGCAACACCGAAGCCATTGATTTTGTAGAATTCTTGAAATTTAAGACAACTTTTACTACTCAGCATGAAGCCGAACTGAAGTCAAAGCTTTTACTCTTGTGAACGGTTGCGGAAGATCCGTGAAGAAAAGGAGCTACCGAGGGTGTGCATCTTTACCAAGGGAGTGAGATGGGCTGTATCGCCAAAGTCATAAGTATATTTGCCTTTAGTCAATGTTGGGCAAGCAGCTGGTTCGACTGCCACAAATTTGAGGCGATCGCGTTCACCCCCGAAGATAGCGCCCAAAAAGGGAAAGGCAATACCCGCAAAGTTACTACCACCACCCGTACAGCCGACAATGATATCGGGATAGTCACCTGCCATTTCCAATTGTGCCAGTGCTTCAAGACCAATCACAGTCTGATGGAGCAACACATGGTTTAGCACACTCCCTAAAGCATATTTCGTTTGCTCATCTTGTACTGCCATTTCCACCGCTTCACTAATGGCAATACCCAAACTACCATTGCTGTCAGGATGTTCTTTGAGAATCGAACGCCCCGCCTCAGTCTCATTACTAGGACTCGCTACAACCGTTGCACCATAAGCTTCCATCAAAGCGCGTCGGTATGGCTTTTGCCGATAGCTGACTTTCACCATGTAAACCACGATCTCTAAGCCAAAAAAAGTACCTGCCAAGGAGAGTGAGGAACCCCATTGCCCTGCACCAGTTTTAGTCGTTAAACGCTTAACTCCCGCTTTTTTGTTGTAGTAAGCCTGAGGAATGGCTGTGTTCGGTTTGTGGCTGCCAGCAGGACTGACTCCCTCGTATTTGTAGTAGATTTTTGCTGGGGTATCAAGGGCTTTTTCTAGGCGTCGGGCGCGGTATAGTGGAGTCGGTCGCCACTGACGGTAGATTGATTGCACTTCATCGGGAATTTCAAACGTCGGTTGCTGACTGATTTCTTGTTCAATCAACTGCTTTGGGAAAAGAGGTTCTAAATCTGCGGCTGTAATTTGCTTACCCGTACCGGGGTTGAGTACTGGCGGCATGGGCGTGGGTAAATCTGCCTGGATATTATACCAGGCTGTTGGCATTTTGTCTTCTGAAAGTATGTATTTAACAGTGTCCATCAGTGAAAAAGTGAGGGGAGACGTGGCAAACGTATTGCTATTTTGAAAAACTGTTGAGCATGAAACAATGATATTTCTTTCGCAACTTTTTGCAATGGTCTTTACTCTGTGAGGCACTGCTCAGCCGACACAAGCGACAATTCCTGTTTTATAGTACAATAGTACTATAATAAGAAAATTCAAATTACCCTGGATGTGGTGATAGTGGCGATACCGCGATACCGCAGTGGCATGAAGGCATCACCACCACACGTCGTCTTGTCAGGGCGTCCACACGAGTTTAGTTTGAAAGGTAAAAGCGATGAATATTGCAATTGATACTAAACCGTTGTACCGCAAGGGACAACTGGTAGAAGTCTCACGCGAGGATGTCATCTACCACGGTGTTGTCATTAAGGTGAGAGAAGTTAAGCGATTGTGGGACAAATGGATCTATATTGGGCAGTGCGTCGACTATCCTTACAAACAGCGCTATTACCAAAATAACGCTCATCGTTATGAATGGGCTTTATTTGAAGATGAATTGACGTTACCAAGTACAATTCAACCACGAAAAATTGCGTAAAAACACATTATAGCGGGTTTCATTTAAATCACTTTCTTTTTATCCAAATTATGGTTTATGCCACAACATATTTCTTATACTCGCTCAAAAACTTCATCTTTTTCCCAAATAACTGATTCTTCCATTGCCCCAAGCTCCGCGAAGACTTTGGCAGCTTTAAGGGTTGTATTTAAGTCAACACAGGACTTGGCAGGATAAACACCTTCTTGCCCTCCAACTATTACGGATTCCTCTATATCTGATTTAGATGGGTCAACAAGATAGTGAAAACTTTCTTTAACAAATGTCAAATAAACTACATATTTTCCTTTGCCACCACCCACAGCCATGTGAGTTTTGCTACCTGTTTCTAAGGTTACAAGTGTTTTATGAAGTTAACAGTCAATTAACTTGATTCTTAAGGCAGTTATGAATACAGAATGGAGCATTACCAAGACGATAGAAAATTCCACTCCTCTGGCTGTTGCTCTTGATGCTCTAGCTCTGGCTGTGGCTCTATAGATCGCCCCAACTGCTCGTACATCCCAGAATCTACCCACTTCAACAGTTCAGAAGCCCGCATCACAACCCAAGGGTATTGGTATTCCATAAAACTGAAAATCTTGGTGACTTGGTCTAACCTATCAAGATCGTCAATATCAAACTCGCGAGCTTGAGCTAAAAAATCCTGCTTGACTTCCGGATTTATGTACTCCTCAGGTAACCCACCCAATTTTATCAGAGCTGTCATCGCCACATCAACATCCTGACAAGCTAATAACCCAGCGCGATCGGCAGTGAATTTTGCCATGACGATCCAATTGAACAAAGCTACTTCCAGCCCGGATGCTGCCAATCCGCCTAATCCCAGTGTCGTACTGCTAATCAGATTTTTGAGCAACGGCATCACCACAGCTAATTGCTGATAATTTAAATAACGTCCCTCGATCCGGGCAATCTCGTGCCCCAACACAAACAGCAGTTCCTCGCCCGACAGCCATTCCATCGCTTCTATATTAATCCCAACCAACGGTTTTTCCACGCCGATCGCATAGGTAGAAATATGTCCCTCTCCCCGATAGAGATACAAGTCTGGCTGGGGGGAATCTAGAATCTTACAGGTTTCCACTAAGGCATTATGCAGCGAAGGGAAGTTTCGAGGGGAAACTCGAAATTCACCGCCTTTGGTTTGCATTCTCAGTAGGCGATCAATCCCGTACTCATTAATCTTTTTCAGCAGTAGTGGTAATCCCGGCATCTTCTCCAAAGCCACCAACGCTTTGCGATCAAGCGGATGCTGGTAAGTTTGTACGCGTATACCGTGGAGTATCTTACGAGTCATTCGATTTTGGATTTTGGATTGAGCTGATTCACTTATTATTACGCAAGTAGACAAGGCACCAAGGCAAAGCGATGTCAAAAAAGAGCTGATCACTTTTACAGGCAGCTTGAGTTACTGTATTAAATTTTCTCCGGTACTGCGATTAAGCAATAGTCGCAAAATAGATAGACTCAAAATGATCAGAAATAGCACTAACCCAATTGTGCAAGCGTAACTGATTTCTAAATTATTAAATGCTTGCTCATACAGATAGTAAACAATCGTTTTCGAGCTATTAAGTGGTCCACCTTGGGTCATAATATAAACTTCATCAAACACCTTGGTAGCAGCAATAGCCGAAACCACCGCGACTAGAGCCAGATAAGGTTGCATTAAAGGTACGGTAATATCCCAGTGTTTGCGAATACCATCTGAGCCATCAATTGCCGCCGCTTCATACACATCCTCAGGTATAGATTGTAACCCTGCTAGATAAATCACCATGTAGTAGCCCAATCCTTTCCACACAGTGACAGCCATGACACTGGCTAGAGCAAAGCGAGGGCTGGTGAGCCAAGAAATTCCTTCTGGGAAAATACCCTTCAGGAGTTGATTGAGTAAGCCGTTTTCTGCATACAGCCATCTCCACGCGATCCCCGCAACCACGATGGAAATCACCACTGGTGTGTAATATGCAGCTCTAAACCAGTACATTCCACGTAGTTTCTGATTGACTAAAATGGCCAGTGCCAAGGGAACTATGACCAAAATCGGTACTACACCCACAAGGTATAGTATGGTATTGCCTAGAGTTTTCCAGAAAACCGGATCAGCCCACAAGCGGAGAAAGTTAGCAAACCCCACCCATTGCGGCTGCATGGTGAGATCATATTCGTAGTGAGTAAAGCTGAGGTAGAAAGCTTGGAGTGCAGGCCAAAAAACTGTTAAGACTAAGATAAATAAAGCAGGGAGCAAAAATATATACGGAGTTAGTCGTTGTTGAATAAAAATCAAATCATTAGGCGTTAACTTCTTCATAAAGGCTTTTTTCGTCCTCTTGGCAGATGAATTCTTGAGGTTGGCTCTTGCACGATAGGAAGCTGTGTAGATCGATTGAAAAATAATATGTTTAGCATCATTAATCAGTAAGAGAAATTGCCAATCATACATGTAAATGCTTTGAAAAACCACATTTACTAGTACAATCAGGGTGTTAAGTTTTATATTCCAGTGCTTAGCCGTTTAAGGGCTGAACCCCTTGATGGCAATTTGCCAATCACCTGAGAAGATCTAAACTGGAAAACCGTAAAGAGAGGATTTTACACAATGGCTTTTGAACTTCCCCCACTACCATACGATTATAAGGACCTTGAGCCGCACATCTCGGCTGAAACCTTACAGTTCCATCATGACAAGCACCATGCTAGTTACGTTACCAACCTCAACAACCTAACGAAAGACTCACCATTAGCTGACAAGTCACTAGAAGAAGTGATTAAGGAAAGTGTTGATGACTCGGCTAAAACTGGTATTTTCAACAATGCCGCTCAGGTATGGAATCATACTTTTTACTGGAATTGTATGAAGAAAGACGGTGGTGGTAGTCCTACTGGTGAGTTAGCCGAAAAAATTAATGCCTCCTTCGGTAGCCTTGATGATTTCAAAAAACAGTTCAAGGAAGCTGGTGGAACACAGTTCGGTAGTGGTTACGCTTGGCTGGTTGTGGACGACAACGGTAGCTTGAAGATTGTCAAAACACCAAACGCGGCTAACCCAATGACAAGCGGTCACACTCCTTTGTTAACGGCTGATGTTTGGGAACACGCCTACTACCTAGATTTCCAGAATCGTCGTCCAGACTACCTGCAAACTTTCCTAGACAGTTTAATTAACTGGGAATATGTTGCAGAACAGTATGCGAAAGCTAAATAAGCTGGGAGCTTTTACGAACAAGTTCTGACAACTGCTTTATTTCTCGGTTAAACCTTTAAGAATTACTGACAAACAGTCACGAACAGCATCGTGGCTGTTTTTTAGGCATCCATATTGATGAGAACGTGATGAATAGCAAAGAACTAGCGCAATACATGGAAGCAACTAATAGCATTGCCAAGCCTTGGCTATTGCTACAACTACGACTAAAGAAACTTCAAGAACGTCGATCTCTTATCTCAGAAAATGAATACGTTGAAGAATTAGAAGATATTCACAAAGACCTCATGAATTTGGGAGAATGGTGGCGCGGAATTGAAGATGAGGTATTTTGATTTTTCACTCGTGTTTCTAACTTCCCACTCCTCACTCTTCACTAAATATAATTATGGATTATCGAGATGCAGGCGTTGACGTTGAGGCCGGTCGGGCATTTGTCAATCAAATTCGCAGTTTGGTTCAAAGTACCTTTAGACAGGAAGTTATTGGTGGGCTAGGTGGCTTCAGTGGTTGCTTTCAACTACCTTCTGGTTATCAAGAACCTGTTTTGGTTTCTGGAACTGATGGTGTGGGTACAAAGCTGAAAGTTGCTCAAATTCTCAACTGTCATGACACCGTTGGGATTGATTTGGTGGCGATGTGCGTCAACGATGTACTAACTTGTGGCGCAGAACCACTATTTTTCTTAGATTATGTGGCAACAGGCAAGCTAGATCAAGAGCAACTGACTCAGGTGGTTACGGGTATAGCAATGGCGTGTAAACAGGCAGGCTGTGCTTTATTGGGAGGAGAAACGGCGGAAATGCCAGATTTCTACCAAATGGGTGAATATGACTTGGCAGGGTTTTGTGTAGGAATTGTGGAAAAAAGCCAGATGCTTAATGGTTCTCAAGTACAAGTAGGCGATGTGGCGATCGCTCTTACAAGTGCAGGAGTACACAGCAATGGCTTTAGTTTGGTGCGGAAAATTGTCAGCGAAAAAGGCTTTTCGTGGAGCGATCGCCCAGAACTACTAAATGGTCAAACTTTGGGAGAAACTTTCCTCACTCCTACACGTATTTACGTCAAACCTGTCTTAGCTGCACGTCAAGCGGGGTTGGAAATTCACGGTATGGCTCATATCACAGGCGGAGGTTTGCCAGAAAATTTGCCGAGATGTTTGGGTAACGGGCAAGCTGTTAAAATTGACACTAATAGTTGGTCTATTCCACCTGTTTTTCAGTGGTTAGCACAAGTTGGTTCGGTCAGTCGCGACGCCATGTATAATACTTTCAATATGGGTATTGGATTTGTGCTATTAATACCTCCTCATCAGGCACAGCAAACAATTTCTTACTTTGAATCACACAATCAAGTTGCTTGTGCGATTGGTGAGGTGATTGCGGGAGAAGGTGAATTAGTAGGATTACCTGTTAGTACTTAATGCTACCCAAATATTACGGAATAAACGCTGTTGAGTAACAATTTTGCTATTTGAGATCTGTCCAAAACACTGTCATGCGAATTTTATTTATCTCTACTCACTTGCCGAGTGATTTTAGCACCAGTACTCAAGGTATTTATAAACGTATGGCTATGTTTGTGGATGCAATCAAAGAGATTGCTCAACTAGATATGCTATTTTTTGTAGCTCCTGATACAGAACTTTCAAGAGAAGCGAGCGCTCGAACAGAACGCGACTGTTCCCAATTTTGGCAAACGCAGATGAATCTCTATCTGTGCCCCACAGCCGCACAACAGAATTCACGTCCTAAATGGCAACAGCAATGGGGTGGCATTTTCAACTTCTTCAAGCAGTTTTCAGTATCAGAACAGCAAATGCAAGCACTGGAAATGTGTTTGAGTCGAAAGCCAGATGCAATATTTGTGCATCGGCTCTCATCAATGAGTGCTGTTATGCTGACAAACCAAGCACTGCCACCCATTGTTCTGGATCTAGACGATATTGAACACATCAGTTTTATGCGGCAAATTAGCCAGCCACCGACTCGACTGAGAACATTGCTGTATTACTTACAAGTGCCTACCCGTCTTTGGGGTGAGTTGCAAGCAATTCGTTTGGCAAAGTTTTCCTTTGTTTGTTCGGAAGGCGATCGCCGTTACCTGAAAGATTTGTGGCAATTACCAGGCGTCATCACCGTACCCAACGCTATCGCTATCCCTGAATTACAACCAATCACGATTGAACCGACTTTACTTCTATTAGGAGGTTACTATTACTACCCCAATATTAATGCCGCTAACTTTTTAATTGAAAAAGTCTGGCCTCATATCTACGAAGTTATGCCAGAAGCACGATTGACTATTGCAGGCCCTGAACCGCATCATCTTCGTAGTTACAATAAAGGAGTCCCTGGTGTTGAGTTTGCGGGATTTGTCGAGGATTTAGATGCACTTTATCAGCGATCGCGTGTCGTGTGCTGCCCTGTTTTGTCAGGTGGGGGAACCCGCGTTAAAATGGTAGAAGCCTCAGCCTACGGCAAACCTATCGTCGCCACTCGCATTGGTGCGGAAGGATTGGCAATGTCAGATGGCAAAGAATTCTTGATGCGTGACAACCCAAAAGCTTTTGCACAAGCTTGCCTGGAACTGCTACGCAATTCGGAGTTGTGCGATCGCTTAGGTGCAGCTGCCAGGGAAGTCGCAATTCGTTACTATGACCGTATAAACATCGTACAGCAAATTCGCCAACAAATCCAGTTGGCAATAGATACTAATCAAACTCAAGAGCCTACTGGAATAGGAGTGGGGAAGAGAAACTCTTGAAAATTAAAAATTAAAACCTGAGAAATAATTTTTAATTGTTTCATTAATGATACAAGCCCCTGTTTTTGAATCTGGCAATATGTTGTACCGATTATTACAAACGTTGTCATTCATGATTGTGGTGTTTAACAAGAGTGCTTTAAGAGTAATCATTTAGACTCCTGTCAGCTACAAAGCCTAAGCATATTGACTTTTTTAATTTTTAATACTGCAAAGCGGTACTCGTCTTGAGGCTGGATATAATAACGTTAAGTTGATAATCAGACATATATATTGCTTGGTAATTAGTAATTGGGAAAAAGGACATTGGGCATGGGCAAACAGATAATTATCTTTCCATTCCCTTTTTCCCAATTTCCCAAAGCCACTGACGTGAATTTATATAAAGCGATACGGCGTTGCAACGGCGCACATCCGTATCGCACAGTGGCTTCTCTCTACTCCCTACACCCTTTTTTCAAATGATGACTTTAGAGGAATTTAAGGAACTTACAGAACAGCAAAAATGTCCTGAGTCACTGCCAAGACGGTTACAGGCAATGTGGCATCTTAAAAAAGGTAACTGGGACACCGCACATGAATTAGTCCAAGATGCCAGTGATGCTGATAGTGCGTGGATTCACGCATACTTACATCGAGAGGAAGGTGACGAGATTAACGCTCGTTACTGGTACAAACGCGGTGAGCAGCCAGAGTCTCATTTGCCACTCGCTCAGGAATGGGAACAGATAGCTTCTGTTTTACTCATGAAGGAAGGTAAAACATGAATGCTGACGAACTAAAGCAACGTTACGCTGCAGGAGAAAGAGATTTTTCCACAGTTAAGTTAAAAGGAGCTAAGCTCATTGAAGCCAACATCGTTGGAATAAATTTATTTGCAGCAGACTTAACAGAAGCTAACCTAGCTAAAGCTAAAATGTGGGGAGCTAACTTAGGAGGTGCCAACTTAGCTAAAGCCAATTTGACGCGGGCTAACCTTAGTGGCGTTAATCTGCATCGAGCAAATTTGAGGGGAGCTAGGCTCAACAAAGCCAAATTGTATGGTGCCGATCTCAGTGGCGCTTACTATGATAATAGCACGCGCTTTTCCAGAGGTTTTGATCCAGTTAGCATGAACATGCAAAAGTTTTGAGATGTACTTCAAGAGCAATAATCATCCTATGCAATCTTTATAGCTGCTTCAAGATGTTGATGTAACAACCTTCCGGCAGTTTTGCCATCGCATAGCATGAATGCATCGACAATTTGCTGATGTTCCTCAATCAATGATTGTAAATCGACGGTTTTACTTTTGATTAACATTAAATTAATTCGTGTCCAAGTTTCAAAGCTTAAGGAGTCCCACACACGTAAAAGGACGCTGTTACCGCTCGTTTCTACAATAAGCCGATGAAAAGCTGCGTCGAGTTTGGCGTGAGCATCAACATCCCCTGTCTGTGCGGCAGCTTGCACGGCTGCATGTGCCGTTTGTAAAGGCAGGGGATTTTTGTAGAACTTGGGAGCGGCTAACTGCGCTGCCATCTCTTCTAAAATTGCTCGCACTTGGTACGATTCCTGCAATTCTTCGGCGCTAACTTGCCGTACACGAGTTCCTCGATAAGCTTCCGATTCTACTAAGCCCATTGCTGCGAGCTCGTAGAGTGCTTCTCTTACAGGTGCTTGACTTGTCTCCATTTCCCGAGCAATTTGCAATTCAACTAAGCGATCGCCCGGTTGATAAGTGCCGTCAAGGATGCGCTCTAACAGCACTTGCTTGAGGCGATCGCTCATGCATTCACGCTTCAACTTCATCTGTCAAGATAATCTCACTTCTTTGTTGACTATAAACTATCGATAATCTATATTCAATCATAACGATTATCGATAATCGTTAATAAGTAAGTAGATAAGCATGTAAAAACCAACTCCTAAGAATCAAGATTGAAATTTCATCGAGTGAATACCATTTATGAAAACTGCATTTGCAAACCAAGATTCATTAAAAGGCAGCCTTGTATGGATCATGGCAATTACCAGTGGGGCTGCTGCTGCTAATTTGTACTACAACCAACCCTTGCTGGCACTTTTACAACAAAGCTTTCATGCTTCTGCTCACGCCACTGGGTTAATTCCCATGTTGACGCAGATTGGCTATGCTGTGGGAATTTTCTTGCTCGTGCCATTAGGCGACTTGATGGAGAAGCGGAGATTAATTTTGACAATGCTGATGTTAACAGCAGTGGCGTTGGCAGTGACGGCAGTGTCACCTAACTTTGCTTGCTTGTCGGTGGCAAGTTTAGTGATGGGTATTACGACAATTACACCTCAGTTAATAGTTCCGTTTGCTGCACAACTGGCAAAACCGCAGCAACGGGGGAAAATCGTTGGTATGGTGATGAGTGGGCTGCTCATCGGAATTCTCTTAGCACGAACAGTTAGTGGTTTTGTGGGAGCGACTTTGGGCTGGCGGGCGATGTTTTGGCTTGCGAGTGCGCTGATGATTGTGATGGCGATCGTTTTATCCCGGATGCTGCCGAAAAGCCAACCTTCACTGCAAGTTCCTTATCCGCAGCTTATCGGCTCTTTGTTTAAATTAATACAAGAACACTCTATATTGCGTGAGGCTTCCCTGGCAGGAGCGATGTCTTTTGGAGCTTTCAGTGCCTTTTGGAGTACTCTCGTTTTTCTGTTAGCACAACCGCCTTATCACTATGGTAGTGAGGTGACGGGGTTATTTGGGTTAGTTGGTGTAGTGGGAGCAGCAGCAGCGCCTTTAGTGGGGAAGTTAGCCGACAAAAGAAACCCCAAATTGACTGTCGGGTTGGGCTTAATGATTACAACTTCATCGTTTCTGATATTCTGGGTATTTGGTCATCAAATTCTCGGATTAATTATCGGCGTAATTCTGCTTGATTTAGGTGTGCAAAGCACTATGGTTTCAAACCAGGCAAGAATTTACAGTCTACCCTCAGAGTTTCACAGTCGTTTGAACGCTATCTACATCACCTTTTACTTTATTGGGGGAGCGTTAGGTTCGTTTCTCGGTGCCTATGGCTGGAGTCACTGGCAGTGGCATGGAGTTTGTGCAATGGCATTAATTATGTTAGCAGTTGGTTTTACGAGCTTTGTTAAACTGCGGCGCAAGTGAGCAGCCTCAGACTGCCCTTAAGAACCTCTGCCCAATTATTAGGTAAACCTATTTATACTTTATTACGGTTGATAGCGAAATCACATCCCTTCGGACAAGGTTTTCTATAGATCCTTCCAAGCTTCGTCTTCCTCTGGATTTAGCCAAATTTTGTTGAGTGATGACTCGCTTAACTCCAGAAAATCTTTCACTAGTGCTTGAGAATTATCTGAGTCACTATCTTGTAAGCTTTTAACTTGTTCAAGTGATAGTCCTGTCAACTTTGTGACTTGAGTCAAATCGATGCCTTCGCGTAACATATTAAGTGCAACTTGGTTTAATCCTTCCTGCAAACCTTGCTCCCATGCTTCGCGTAACTTTGGGAATCTAGTTACAAAGTTCTGCATAATTGTTAATTCTTCGGTTTGTGTCCATAAGTATAGATCACAGTTAGGCACGAGGATCGTAAATACCTTCACGACTGACGGCATAGTTTGACAGCGTTGCTATTGCCCCAACAGATAATGCAAACTCATCTAACAACCCATCTATACTGGCTTCCAACTCATCTTCATCTTCAATATTAAATTCCGTAGGTGTTTGTTTAAGCAATACTTCTACCGTTGGTGCCGTTGGGCGGGCGTAAATTTATCGGCAATCCCAAACAGCCGACAATTTTTGTGTGCGAATTAATTGATGGCGAATATCAAATGACCCCGTTTAGAGGAACTAACCGTATCGTGTCGCCTATCCCACAATTCAATCTAACTGCACAACAGATTTTTGACTCGGTATTGTAGATAAAATCAACAGTTAGGCAGCGCTCAATACGGTTCTGTTAAGCTCTAAGCAGTCTTGAGTACAGAAAAAGAGAATGTTTTTATTTTGACCCCTACTTTCTCAACCGAAAGCGTACTGGCATTCCGTCGGAGGGATAAATCAAAAGGTTCTGCTGTAAATTTTCCACTGATGAACGACCGTTAACTAACTCCCAGTCAAAATAGCGTAGCATCATTGCCAGCATTACCGTTGCTTCCTGCATTGACAGATGCTCGCCCAAGCAACGATGATAACCTGAGCCAAAGTCGATCATTGGAAGTGGACTGCTTTCCGTACTCTTTTCTAACCAACGCTCCGGCAAAAATTCCTCACTTTGAGGGTAGACAGATGGATCTCTTCCAGCCGCAAGCATTGACCATGATACTGTTGTCCCACGAGGAACAACTTGACCCTCAATAACAATGTCACGTTGAGTCTCTAATGAAGTCGAGCCGGAGGCGACTGAGTAAAGGCGCAAAGTCTCCTTGATAATGGCGCGAACGTAAGCTAGCTCTTTGAGACTTTCTGCATTAATACCGCCTCGACTTTCCCAAGCTTGGTCTACAATAGCCTGTGCCTGCTGAAAAACCCTTTGATTCAAGGTTAACTCTGCTACGGCAAAGGATAAAGTATGAGCTGTGGTGTCAGTACCAGCTATTAACAGTTCAATAACCTCGGCTATGAGTGATTCCCGATTGTATTTCGGTTCTTTGGTAGCTATTTTCACTAACATTGATTCAAGGAACAAAGGACTTACCTGTGATAAGTCGGTCTTGTTTTGTTCTCTTATCTGTAAAGCTAAGTCTACTCTGGGAGTAATAAATTCCTCTAAGTATCGCCGGGCCGCCCAATAATTGCGGGAATTTTTAGTTGGCAAATATTTCATCCATCTCTTCTCGCCAGTAACTAACCGTAGGAACCGATAGCCGACAATAGACATTGCCTCGTACATCTTGAGTACTTCGAGGGGTGGTCCTTCATGACTCTTGCTCTTTTTATCTACAGGAATACCCAGTACGATACAGCAAATCACCCTCATCGTCAGTTCTACAAACAGAGGATCTACCTGAACTTCTTTTGGTGGCGCAGTTTCTTTAAGTGTATCAATGACTTGAGAGCAGGCTTTGCTAATCATCTCAACATATCTGGAGAGACTGTTAGAACTGAATTCGGGGTTCCAAGCCTTGCGTCGCCACTGCCACTCAGTGGCGTTTTGACCCAAAAGAATCGGTCCAGCAAGGTCATTCCAAGCAAGCGTTTCTTGGAATGACCTAACTAGGCTACCATCTCTCATCCCATTGACAATGGTGTCTTCGATAACTTTTGGCTTACTCAAAATGAGAACTGGATGGCCTGTCCAGTAAACATACATTGGTCCTAGCTGCTGGCTCCAATCAAACAATAATTGGAAGTATTTCTTCTGTTTTACTGCTGCCAATATTTGAGGGATATTTCCTAACAGCCAGTGTCTCTTAGGGGAGGGGAGCGAGTGTAGAGATTTGTAAGTGTTCTTTTGAAACCACCAGCGCCAGCCTCGTATGACCACTATACTAGTAACGCCTAAAACTGTAACTAGATAAGGAAATGAGTTAGAAAAAGCAATCTGAGCAGCAATCTTTTGGAACATGAATCCGCCTTCTTCCAACAAAAACTTCAGATGATCCAGATATTAACGTATTATTTCCAGCTTCATTGAGCCGATAGTCTTCCGTTGGACTTACGCAAAAATTGCTCTAATCAATTTATTTATTGAATCGTGCTTGAGCCAAAAGCGCTGCTGTATTCGTAGAGTGTGCGTTAGTTCGATTAATCTTGAAATTGAGCCAATAACCAAGCATAGACTTGAAGACTGATTCATTTGCCGCGATCGCCACGCCTTTCCGGAAATCTCGCGACTGAAACACCGATACAATCTTAACGAATATGCTTACTTTGAGCAGCATGACGACTGAAAACTGCCTGTTCTAACACGGATGCTACCCAGTCCACCATAACCAAGCCAGATTCTCTAGCTGCGTCTTGCATTTCTGGTTGCAAGTAGGCGGGAAGCTGTACAGTTAGGGTGAAGGTTTCTTGTAATGGTAGCCTAGTCTTTTTAATCTTATCTAAGTCTGTCCCGCGCTCAGTCCACAGTTCGCATGTTTGCCCCCGTTGATAACCGTCTTTGTCAATGAAGTTCAATTTCCCCAACTCGTAACAATAGAAATTTTGGAGATCATCTACAAACTCTCGGCTGCAATGAAAGCAATTCCAGCAACACTGGACTGATTCAGTAGAGTTTTGAGTGGATTGCCTTTGTACCTCAAGAGTGTCTTTGTTTCTGGGCGTAGAAGGCAAACTAGCTTTGTAATATTCTTTAGCAACTTGAGCAACGTGAACAGATGTCACTTTGCCACTTGGAGCCGTAGAAACCGCTGTCTTCCAAGCTTCTCGTTGTTGTTCAGGAGAAAGTGCTGTCAGAGGACGGGCTTGAGCTTCATTGAGGGGAAGAATTTGTGCGCAATTGCGCACATTTTCTACCACCATGGCAGCGCCGATCAACTGATAAGCTGAACGCCGAGACATTTCCCAGCGAGTCATGCAATATTCTTCAAATGTTTTGTAGTTTGCCCGATAAAGACGTTGATCTCGAATCTGACTTAGGGCTTGTCCTATCTCCCAAAAAGCTTTCAAACCAAGTTCTACTCGGGTTTCTAAGCTCCTTAGTTCTAGTGCTTCAGCTAGGCTGAGTCGATCTTCTCTAATCAACAGCGTTTGACATGCTGTCTTGTCTTGCTTACAGTTCTTATCTAACGCAACTTGTTCACTATCGCGAATAGGAGTGAGTAGAGGTGTATTTAAATCTACAGTAGAGTTAGAGGATGACATTGATATGTTTTCTCAGACGACAACGTTGAAACTCTTTCATGACCTGAAGTGTACTTAAGTGCGTTATTAATGAATACTTTTGTACATGCCAAGTTAGATTTGCACCGTGCAATACTAAGCTTTGCATAATGCAATAAAGATGACATAATTACTTAATATTTCTTAAAAAATACATTTTGTATTCAAAAATACAGAAATGCTATTTTAATTATGGTTTGCACAATTCCTCTGGTAAGTTCTTCCTCTCTTGGAGCAACTGAAGGGTAGGCTCTTATAGTTACAATCCTTGTAAATGTGAGGTTTTTGTCTTAAATTAATTAAAGAGAATGATTAATTAGACTCGACAAAGTTTATTTCTAACTGCGCCTTTTGCGTCACGTTAGGACACGGCGGAGTCAAAGCTAGAGTAGTTTATACAAGTATGAGCGCTAGAGTAACTTTTTTAACAGCTCAGACCGGAGCTTCTAATATGCAGGAATACCAAAATCGACTGACTCAGTTGATTGAACAGCTATTACAAGAAGGTTGGACTCAAACTGCTTTGGCTGAAGCTATTGGCGTAGATATATCAACAATATATCGATGGCTGAAGAGTAAAACTATTCCTGAAGCTGATTCCAAAAACTTTCGGCAATTAGCAAAGCTGAGCGGTGGTAACAACAGATCGCTACAAGTTTATTTGAAAGGGGAAATTTCTCTATCAGCTTACCGTCAAGGTTTAGAAAAAAGACAATCAGAGGAAGTAAAAGACAGAAAAAGTCCGGCTTCTGAACGGATTAAGAAAGAAGTGTTAGCCAAAATTTATTTACTCGATCCCCTAGATATTGCGGAAGTCATTTCTTCGAGTGTAGCCTTTCTAGCAAGGCAGGAGTGAAATAATTATACTTATAGTTATAAGATAAAAATCTGCTCTTATTAGCGGAAAATAATCACGAATTTACTTTAAACAAATATTATTTGATAACGTAACTAAACTCAGCACAGGAAAAATAAAAACCCTAAATTCACTAATCCACATAATTATGGAGGGTTATCCACCAATCTATGTGAGCAAAACACAGCAGCAAGATCGCTGATGATCAAGATTTCGTAAAAAAGTAGCTCATGTTTAACCCAATCAAATTAGTTTATAGTCTGTATCGTAATGCTCTACGTAGCTCCAAATATCGGTGGTGGATTATTGGTGGTACTTTTCTGTGGTTGGTTAGCCCCATCAACACTATTCCTGCAGTAGGCGAAATTGATGATGCGATTGTATTGACTATCTTGGCTACTGAAATGTCTCAAATCGCGTTGGAAAGTGTTAAAAATCACAAACAGCAAAAAGATTCAATCCTCACAACTCAAGTGACACAATAAGTGTTCAACGCGATACCTTGAAGTGGTTGCCTTGGAGCGATCGCACTTCAAGCGTTGTCAGCTTGTTCCGACTGCACGTCTGATGGTATTTCGAGTTGATCTAGATTTGTACATATAACATAATACCAATTCTGTATCAAAATACCCTTTATTAAAAACGAACAGGCTAACGCCTACAAAAGCCCGAACTTTTCACTTACAGAGGAATCCAGAGTTTCAATAGTACGGTTAAACCAGATTTTTGAGGAGAATCAGGTTTAATCTCGGTAGTTTTAAGACGAGTGCTTTTTTGAGAATCATCACCGCTCCACTAAAGGGATGTGGCGCATTGGCAAGTACTATTTGCGCCTTCGCACTGTCAACAGAAGAATTTTAACAGATGCGGACGCCATCATGATTTTATGGGTAAACAGACACAGCGTCAATGTTAACAAACAAAATTTAAATTTGATTTATAAGACTTATATCATCAACAGCTTTTTAAAATGTCATTTAGTACTCAATATCTTGTAATCTAATTTTATAGACATAACAGTTGCAGTCAAAAACAATCGCATTAATTTCCTCACCAACCTCATACAGGTAGGTTACAGGCGAGGAAACACTTTATATTATTGGGTCTGGCTTTAGTTGACAGTACCCGTAATAGTCATGACTGTGTTTAAAAGTGTTGCGTTGATTGACATCTACCTAACTTAGCCAACTTTAAAATTTGTTGTGTGAGGACTTTCGATGAGCAAATATCCATTAGCTTCTGCTGCTGGAGCAGGTTTCCTATGCTTACTGATGAATTCGTTACCTTTATTAACAAAGCCTGCTAATGCGGAAACAACGACTGACTTGCAGGGGAGATCGTTTCTTTTAAGTCAACAACCAAGCCCGGAAACCTCCGTATCTCAACTTTCAGATGTGCAACCAACAGACTGGGCGTTTCAAGCGCTGCAATCTCTAGTAGAGCGCTATGGTTGCATAGTCGGTTATCCAGATCGCACATACCGTGGTAATCGATCGCTCACGCGGTATGAATTTGCTGCTGGTTTGAACGCTTGCTTAAATCGCGTCAATGAACTGATTGCCACGGGAACAGCTGACTTAGTCACAAAGGCAGATCTCAATACCCTCCAAAGACTACAGACAGAATTCTCATCAGAACTTACCACCCTGCGGGGTCGTGTGGATGTTCTAGAAGCTCGCACAGCTGAACTGGAAGCTAATCAGTTCTCCACAACGACAAAACTGAAAGGTGAGGCAATTATTTCGGCAGTTGGTGCCACAGGAGGAGCGCCTAATACAAGAGATCCTAATATCATCTTAGTTGATCGAGTTCGATTGAATCTCAATACTAGCTTTACAGGTAAAGATTTACTGATTACTGGGTTACAAGCTTATAATCTTGGAGGTGGAACTCAAAGCATTGGCGGTGCTTTAGGCTTGGCAGATCCTCTGGGACTAAGTGCTAGCGAAGCCCGGCTAAGTTTTGAACCTCAATTTCCTGGGCTCGATCCTAGAGACTTATCTACGAAAAGTTCCAACTCAGTTCAGCTATATAAGCTGCTTTACGTCTTTCCGGTGGCTAAAAGTCTCACCCTGTTTGCTGGACCTGCAGCTGAAACAACAGATGCAGGATTTGGCCTCACTCCCTTTTACGATGAAGGGCAAGAAGCCGTTTCTCGGTTTGCAGGCGTAAACCCTGTAGCGCGTGTATCAGGTGGCACTTCTGAAAGCGGTCAAGCATCTGCTGCAGGCTTCATCTGGAGCATTTCTAAAAATGTGGATTTGCGAGCTTTGTATGGCAGTGTCGCTGCCAACCTTCCAGGCGATCGCGGCTTTCCTGGCACACCACTAGGTGCGGGCTTCTTTAACGGTAGTACAGTTGCTGAGGCACAACTGGGCTTCAAGCCTAACAAAAATATCGACCTTGCTCTCAACTATGCCAACAGTCACCACGAAATTAACTTCCTGGGTACAGGGTTGGGGAATGCTGATGTTGGAACTCTCTTTGGGGTTCCAGCGACTCAAGATATCCACGTCAATTCGGTTGGTGGCACTGCCACCTGGCGTTTTTCTCCGAAAATTGCCTTTAGTGGATATGGCGCTGCTTTCTTCGTCAATAATGATGGTGGTCCCAGTGCTTCCACAACCCTGATTACTTGGATGGCAGGACTTCATTTTAATGATCTACTCAAGAAAGGCAACAGCGGGGGAATTCTGTTTGGACAACCGATCTATCGAGTTGATGCTAGTGGTGCGGCCACTCTTCCTAACAATAGGACCAATCCCTATCACTTGGAAGCTTATTATCGCTTTCAAATTACGGATAATATCAGCATTACTCCAGGCGGATTTGTCTTGTTTAACCCTGAAGGCAACCGCAATAACGACACAACAGCTGTGGGTTTAATCCGCACCACCTTCACCTTTTAGCTTTGAGGTTGTAAGCCTCCCATTCAATTCTGTACTGGCTCTTGCTGTGGTGAGAAATAAGAGGGTGTTTGAAAAGTCTAAAAGCGTGTGTTTTACTACCAAGCCTACCGAGAAACTGCTACTTTGAGAATCTGGGTTTTGAGATTTGCGCTCGCGAAGAGTGAGTCTCACTTAAGGCTCAATTGCCGACTTTTCAAAGATCCTCTAAGGCGGGGCCGACTTTGGACGAATTGACCAAAGAAAGGCAGAGGCGGGAAGTGCAGAAGGGAATAATTTATTTTCCCTCTGCCAATCGAGTCACAAGCCCCCAAATCGATGAAAAACAAAAAAGATGTATCTCATGTGTACATCACGAGAAATACGATGAAAGTGACAGAAGCTGATTATAGGCGATCGCCAGTTATGGATGAAAGAAACCATTTTGTTTTTTCAGAAGATGGATCATCCCTGCTTTTTTAAAAAACTATGGCTTTAAAACAACATTAAAAGAATTTAAATAACCTGTAATGGTATGAGATAAAGTCTGTTCCTGCTTTTTAGTTATGATAACCATGACTTGATACAAACGTCCATCGGCAAAATACATCCGGTCTTTCGTGATTTTACCTCCAGTATTTATGTAAACAATTTCTCTACCGGGATGATTATTTGAGGAACGAATATTGCGCTGACTGATTAAACGACTTTGCGTAGTTTTCAACGCCATGTACTGAGCATTTTTCAGAACTACTTGAGGGTTCACGATTTGACCATAACTATCAGGAAAGTCATTATAAGTTACCACATAAGCAACTTGCTGCTTGGGAGGTTGAGCGACAAAGACTTGTAAGTCAATTTTTCCCATGTAGGTTTTTTGCGTTTGAGTCACCATTTTCGGTATCCCCGGCATTAAAACAGTGAAGCGTCCGTCTGGGGCTGTAAATATTTTCCATGTTGGCTGCACTGGTTGGGAAACTGTGGCTTTGAGTTGAGAAACTGGCGGTTTAGGTTGACGCGCCTCGACTGCTGTAATGCCACTCAATACCATTACAGCAATGAGTGGCAAAAAACTCCTGATTGTCATACTTTTGGCTGTTATACCTGCAGATGTTACTGATACTGCTAGTGTTATAACCTACTAGCAGCAACAGCAGCACCTATTAGCCCTACATGATGATTGAGGATAATATATACAGGGATATCTTCTAAAAGACTCCGCATCCTGCCTTTTTGAGAGAAATTTAACAGGAATCTACCTTCTTGAATCAATGGAAGTATTTTGGGAGCAATGCCGCCAGCTATGTATAAACCACCGTAAGGCAGAAGCTTTAGTGCCAGATTTCCCGCTTCGGCACCGTAAGCTTCTAAAAATAGTTCCATGGTTTTTTCCGAGAGGCGATCGCTTTTTTCGACTGCCGCACTTCCAATCATCGCTCCAGGATCGACACTTTTCTCTTGCCGTCCCGCTTCTTGTTCCCAGGTTCTCACGACTTTAGCAATTTCTGGTGATTCTGGGGCAAAGGAGCGATCGCGTAGAAATTGATAAATGGCGACAATTCCCATGCCTGACACAACCCGTTCAACAGACACCCGTTGGATATCATGTTTATCTAGCAGGTATTTCATCAACTGGAACTCAAGCTCAGTACGGGGGGCAAAGTCAACATGTCCGCCTTCTGTAGGAAAGACTTGATAGCTAGATTCCTGCTTGACTAAAAATCCTTGTCCCAATCCAGTTCCCGCACCAATAATGGCAATAGGAGCTTGGGGATTAAGTTTGCCAGTTTGTAAAGCTTGTAAGTCTAGCACATCTAAACCCAAAATGCCATAGCCTACTGCCGCAAAATCATTAATGAGAGAGATATGGGCGATTCCGAGTTCTTGTTGTAAACGTTCAGTGTCGAGGAACCAAACTAAATTAGTCAGTTTGGCAGTATTATTCACGACAGGACCAGCGATCGCAAAACAAGCTTTTTGTGGCGTCGGTGCGTTTGCTTTTGCTAAAAACTCATGTACCATTGGTACCAAATCTGGATAATCACCACTTCGGTACTTTTCTTCATAAACAGTGTGTAAACCAGGTCCCTCTGATTTCTCAACCAGGCGTAAAATGGTTTTTGTACCGCCGATATCTCCTGCTAATAATAACATAAAGTTGATGGTTACTAGTTATTGGTTGATGCTTGTCAGGTTATTAATTGATGGTTAATGCTTTTTCAGATCTACCATTAACAATTAACCATTTAACCATTAACCGTACTAAATTTAATTAAACCGAATCACTTCCTCTACCTCCGTTAAATGGGAGGTATCTCCCTTTAATTCTAGTAACCACTCTGGATGTTGACGCACAACTTTCACTAAGGAACACAACGAAGCCTTCACTTGTGTTCTGGCAATCTCACCTACCAATCCGATTGTCGCTCCCAAGACAGATGCGCCATGTCCTACTAAAAGGATATTCTCAGGTGAGAATTCAGTGACTAAACATCTAGCAGTTTGGCCTGAACGTTCTTGCATCTGCTGGTACGTTTCAGGATAGTTAGCCGCTACACATGGAGTGTAGCTTCTATCAACTCTAGGAAATAATTTGGCTATTGCTGAAGTTGAGAGTTTTACTGGTTCTTCAGTCATCCAGGTTATATTCAGCCATTCGCTCAAACCTGTTTCCAGTTTAATCGGCAAATCAAGAACTTCTGCGACTGCATTTGCTGTTTGTACTGTTCGGAGGAAGGGTGAAGCGAAAATATGAGAAATTTTTTCTCCCTTCAAACGGTTGGCCAATTGCTTTGCTTGTACAAAACCATCTTCAGACAAAGGTGAATCGTAGCGTCGTTCTGCGGTGAGAAACCAATCAGGATTTACGAAATCGAGACGGTTAGCGTGCCTTGCAATCCAGACAATTTGACTCATTTGATAATTTGATCTACTCCCCTCAGGCTAAACCCAAAGATTACACGTTCATTCCTCTCATCAGAGCAGGGCTCTTAATTTAATCTTACGATATATTTTGTTATTATTCGTAACAAGTTGAGCGCAGATCGGTACTGAGTTATGGATTACTCACAACTCGGTCAAACAAGCTCTAAAGCGAATTTTTCAGAAACTTAATGTTTCTGCACGCACCGAGTTAGTCGTAAAACTTTCATAAGATAACTCTTAAACAGATTATTTTTACTTCAAGATGCATTTATATTTATTCATGAAAATTAACTTTTCCTTAAGCTGCATGTATTAGCCAGTTGTAAATTTGATTACTTTCAAGCCTCACAGGTGATTCAATAGAACCTATCCCAATCTACTTGGCTCTTATTTTACTGATTCCTTTTGCGCCTCTTAAATTAGCTCCCAAAAGACGAACCCCATTTAGTGTTGCACCAGTTAAGTCAGCACCACAAAGAAGAGAATTCTCAAGGTTGGAATTATAAGTCTGCCATTTAATAAAGTCCCATAACCATTAAACTGCCAAAGTTTTTCCCTATTTTTGAGAAATATTTAAGCACTATTACTTATTGACGAATTGTTACTGTCCTCCGGGTGTTACCAATGGTATACTGGAGCCTACATATTATCAGTAAAAGCTTTAATTATCTTTGCAAAAGAAAGGCGGAGGGCAGTCCCAAAGAAAAAATTCGTACATTCACAAAAATCACTATGTGAAGTTGCACTTTTGTGATCCCCCCAACCCCCCGCTTGCATTGGGGAGCTAAACATATTTTAGTTTATTCCCGCAAAATTACTTATGCAACTTATGTAAGAAGTCTTATAGACTATTTGATAGGACATCTAATTTGTGACAACAACAAGAATTACTTCAGGACAACCAATAAATTCTGTACAAAAAATCGGCTTAGATCTAGTTTCCGTTTTTGGTGGGGGACGAGATATTGTATTAGCAATTGATATAACGGAAAGCGTGGGATTGAATGATGAAGGTCATATCCGCTTACGTCAGATAATTGAAGATAGCCTAAAGCCAGGAGATTCTGTCTATATTGTTCCTTTTGCTCAAGATATAAATTTAGGTAAAGTTGTATCAGAGACAAATCCTTTGGGAGAACCTTTATACCTTAGTAGTAAAAGTAAAGAAAATATTGACAAAATATTAGAAAAGATACCTTCAAAAGCTGACACAAGTCTGTATGGTACAGATATTCAACGAGCTGAATTAAAAATTTATCAAGGTATTGCACAAATAAATCAAAATCGCCTCATAAAAAATCAACCGCTCAAGCGGCAATCAGTTGTTTGGATTACTGATGCACCGCTATTTACTAAACCAGGAATCACCTCACAGGTGTGGATAGAAACTGCTGCTAACAGTCCTTTTAGAAATGCAGAATCCCTAGAAAGTAAACAGCGCGAGAGTTGGATTCAAGCTTTACCTATTCAGAAGCGATCGCTGTCAATTTTAACTAAAGATAATAAAGAATATAAACTAACTGTAGTGGATATTGCGCCTACAGTTCAGGAATTTTGTACCCCAGTTCCTGGTGGTCAAGAGACTTGTTTAGTCAATCC